>CAIWFP010000134.1 GCA_903911985.1 uncultured Sphingomonadales bacterium | reverse complement strand
TGATGCCGCCCTTGCCGGGCGTGACGCCGGCCACCATCTGCGTGCCGTAATCCAGCGCCGCCTGCGTGTGGAATTCACCGGTCTTGCCGGTCATGCCCTGCGTGATGACCTTGGTATGCTTGTCAATGAGGATCGACATGGGTCGGACGACCTTTCCTGCTTTTGCGAAAATATTCTTGGCGGCATCGCCCCGGATCTTGCCCGGAATTCGCGGTTTCGAATATATAACTGGTCATATATGTCGAGGCAAAGTTTAGGTAATTCCGGACTAAACGCGAATTTTGTGCCGGGTCAGGGCATCGCGAAAGGGTTCCGGAATGGGGCTGGGGCGGTCTCCATCCATGTTGACGATGGTGCCCCGCATGAAAGAGATAAGCGTTGGTCCCTGTGTGGTAACCGATGCGACGGTCCAGCTGGAACGGCCAATTTCCAGCGTGCCGACATGAGCGTTTATCGGTTCGGGGTAAAACCCCTCTCCCAGATATTCTATCTGAACCGATGCGACCACGGTGCGCAAACCTGTTGTGCGGACAAGGCCGTAATGTCCCAGCAATGTGTCAAATCGCACCCGGATGTCTTCGAAGATGGCGGCCAGGGCAACGGTGTTGATGTGGTTGTTGGCGTCGAGATCCTGAAAGCGCGTCGCCATTTCCAGATGGACAGGATAGCGCGTCGTATCAAGCAGGAGGGGATCGGGCTTGGCCATGGGGGTTCCTGTATGCTTTCAGCATTCCCGCAAATGCCGGGTCTGCGTCATGATGGCTGTGGTGGGTGGCAGTCTCGATTGACTTGGGGTTTAACCTATATAACCTAGTATGCGATCTAGAATGTAACCCGGGCGGCAATCAAGCGGAATTGAACGTCGCCCCGGGAATGGATGCCGCTAAGTGCAATCCTTAGGGTCGCCAGCCGGGCGGTTGGGGAGGGTGAAAGGTAACGCATGACCATTGATGAGCTTCGCAAGCATTTGCGTCTTCCCGTAATCGTCGCGCCGATGTTTCTTGTTTCCGGGCCAGAACTGGTGATCGCCGCCTGCAAGGCCGGGGTCATGGGCTCGTTCCCGACCGCCAATGCGAGGACCGCCGAGGAACTGGAAGCATGGCTCTCGCGCATAGACCGGGAACTGGCCGAGGCACGGGAAAGCGGCGTCAGGGTGGCGCCTTATGCGGTGAACCTGATTGTGCAGGGCGCGGGAACGCGCGGCTTCTTGGCCGATCTGGCGCTGATCGAGCGGTTTAAACCGGCCGTGGTTATCACCAGCGTTGGCCAGCCGGGCCCGGTGGTGGAGCGGGTGCACGCTTATGGCGGGCTTGTGTTCCACGATGTGGCCACCCTGCGCCATGCGACGAAGGCCGCCGAGCAGGGCGTGGATGGCCTGATACTGCTGAGCGCCGGCGCCGGAGGCCATACCGGATCGGCCAATCCCTTCGCCTTTGTGCCGCAGGTCCGCCGCCAGTTCGACGGGGCGATCCTGCTGGCCGGGGCGATCAGCGATGGGCGGTCGATTGCCGCCGCCGAAACGCTCGGTGCCGATTTCGCCTATATGGGAACCCGCTTTGTCGCGACGCGCGAATCCATGGCGCCAGAGGCCTATCGCGAATTGCTGCTGTCCCAGCAGATGGGCGATGTCATCACGACCAACCGGATTTCGGGCATGAATGCCACCTTCCTGCGCGGCTCCATCGCCCGTGTCGGGCTGGATCCGGACAATCTTCCCGATGTCGAGGGCTTCCTTCGCCCCTCCATCCCGGAAAGCATCAAGGCCTGGCGCGATGTGTGGAGCGGCGGGCATGGCGTCGGGTCGATTGATGACATCCCCCCGATGGCGGGACTGGTCGACCGACTCGAGGCGGAATATCGTCGGGCGGGCGGCGGGACAGGCGCATGACCCATCAGTTCATTTCGGTTGAGCGCCGGGACCGGGTGACCACGATCACGCTCAACCGGCCCGAGGTGATGAACGCCATCAACTTTGCGATGCACCACGAACTGCAAGCCGCCTTTGACGACTTTGCCGGCGATGACGAGCAGCTTGTTGCCATTATCACCGGTGCCGGGGACCGTGCCTTTTGCGCGGGAAGCGACCTTAAGGCAGCTTCGCGAGGCGAAGCTGGGCTCGCCTATCCCGAAAACGGCTACGCCGGATTGATCGAACGGTTCAATCTCGACAAGCCGATTATCGCGGCGGTCAACGGTGTGTGTTTTGGTGGTGGTTTTGAAATCGCTTTGGCCTGCGACATCATCATCGCGTCCGAGGTGGCCAGCTTCAGCCTTCCCGAGCCCCGGGTGGGCGCCGTGGCACTGGGCGGAGGTGTCCACCGCCTTGCCCGGCAGATTGGCCTGAAGCGTGCCATGGGCTATCTGCTTACGGCCCGGCGCATGTCTGCCCGCGACGGGCTGGAACTGGGGCTGGTGAACGAAATTGTCAGCCCGGGTGATCTGCTGCCCACGGCCGAACGCTGGTGCGGGGAAATTCTGGCCTGTGCGCCCCTGTCCATCCGCGCGACCAAGCAGATGGCCATGCGCGGGCTGGGCGAGCCTGACCTTGCCGGTGCGATCGAAGCGCAGAACGACTATCCCGCTTTTGTCGCATGGCGCGGCGCACAGGATACGTTTGAGGGCCCGCTGGCCTTCGCGGAAAAACGCAAGCCGGAGTGGAAGGGGCGCTGAGCCTCTCCTTTAGGGCACGTCCAAGGCCCCAGGCGAAAGACAGGATGCGGAGAAGCGCAAGCAACGAACCCTGACAGGATCTTGCGTGGTGGTGGAGCCTGCGCCTTTTTTGGCGACAGCGGCCACGCACCCGCACAAGTTTTGTCCGCCGCGATACGCTGGGCAACTCCCGGGATCATGCGTTGCCAGGTGACACATCTGCCGCTCACCGGGCAGGGAGCATAATTGGCGCCATCGATGATGGCTCCTAGAGCATCTGCCCGTCGTCGATGGTGATCTGCGCGCCGGTCACATGCCGCGATGCGTCCGAGCTGAAATAGAGCACCATGTCGTCCAGCGCATCGCCGGGCAACAGGCGCTTGCGGCGGAAGCTGGCGACATAGGCCTTGCCATTTTCGCTGTTGAGCCATTCTGCGGTCATGTCGGTCAGGATGTAGCCGGGGCAGATGACATTGACGTTGATGCCATGCGTGATCCACTCGCGCGCGAAGGTCCTGCCCAGCTGATTGACCGCGGCCTTCGACGAGGCATAGGCCGTGTCGCCCGCCGCCGACATCAGCGAGGTGATCGACGAGATCAGCACGATCCGGCCATCCTGCCTTTCGCGCGTGCCGTTGGCGATCATCCGCCGGGCCGCCTCGCGCGCGACAATGTAGGTGCCGATGTAGTTGGTATCCACCAGCTGGCGCACCATGGCGATCGAGGTGTCGGTTGTCCGCCCCGGCGCGCCCGTGCCCGCATTGGCGATAACCGACTGGATCCTGCCGAAGACGCCTTCGGCCGCATCGAAAGCCGCGATGACCGAGGCTTCGTCGGTAACGTCCATTTGCACTGCCAGTGCCTCATGGCCCTCGCTCTTCAATTCCTCCGCGAGGCGGCCGGTGAGGTCGGTGCGCCGGGCACCCAGCACCACGCGCCCGCCCGCCTCGGCGATCTGCCGCGCGAAATGGGCGCCAAGCCCCGATGATGCGCCGGCGATGAGCACGGCGCGCCCGGTCATATCAAATGCAGCCATGGTTATGTCCTTTCAATCGGTCCGCAAGCGGGCGTGGTGGCGGTGACGGCGAAGCGGGGCATTACCCCCGGCTTTCGTGCAAGCCACCATCTGCCGAAGGGGAGTTAATAGCTGCGCGGCAGACCCAGCACATGCTCGGCCAGATAGCTGAGTATGAGGTTGGTGGAGATCGGCGCGACGGTATAGAGACGGGCCTCGCGAAACTTGCGCTCCACATCATATTCCTCGGCAAAGCCAAAGCCGCCATGGGTCTGCACACACATGTCGGCGGCGGCCCAGCTCGCTTCGGAGGCGAGCAGCTTGGCCATGTTGGCTTCGGCCCCCGGGTTGCCGCCGGCATCATAGGCCTGCGCCGCGTGGTGTACCATCAGTTCGGCGGCGCGCATCTGGGCATAGCAGCGGGCGATGGGGAACTGGACGCCCTGGTTTTGCCCGATGGCGCGGCCAAAGACATTGCGCTCGCCGGCATAGGCGGTGGCCTTGGCGATAAACCATTTGGCATCGCCGATGCACTCCGCCGCGATCAGGATGCGCTCGGCATTCATTCCCGACAGGATATAGCGGAAGCCCTTACCCTCCTCGCCGATGAGGGCGGAGGCGGGGATGCGCATGTCGTCGAAGAACACTTCGGTGGTCGAATGGTTCATCATCGTGCGGATCGGCTTGATGGTCATGCCCCCGCCGTTCGCGGACTTTGGGCCAACGACCTTGCGCATGTCGACGAGGAAGATCGAGAGGCCTTCGGACTTTTTAGCCACGGCCTCGCGCGGGGTGGTGCGGGCGAGCAGCAGCATGAGGTCGGAATGCTCGGCGCGGCTGGTCCAGATCTTCTGGCCGTTGATCACATAGTCATCGCCATCGCGCACGGCTGTTGTGCGCAAGGACAGCGTGTCGGTGCCACTGGTTGGCTCGGAAACGCCAAAGGCCTGCAGGCGCAGTTCGCCGCTGGCGATCCTGGGCAGATAGGCGCGCTTCTGCTCCTCGCTGCCATGGCGCAGCAGCGTGTTCATGATGTACATCTGCGCATGGGCAGAGGCGCCATTGCACCCGGCGGCCTGGATTTCCTCCATGATGACCGCCGCGGCGTCGAGCTTCAGGCCCGATCCGCCATAGGTTTCGGGGATGAGCGCGGCGAGAAAGCCGGAACGCGTCAAGGCCTCCACGAACTCGGATGGATAGGCCTTGTCGCGGTCCTTCGCCCGCCAGTATTCCCCAGGAAATTCAGCGCAGAGCGCAGCAACGGCCCGGCGGATTTCGACGATATCTTCGCTTTCGGTCATGATCCCGTCCAGATACCCACCGGGCTCGTGACGGTCAGATACGCTCGATGATGATCGCCGGAGCCATGCCGCCAGCGGCGCACATGGTGACCAGACCATAACGACCGCCCGTGCGCTCCAGCTCGTCGAGCACGGTGCCGATCAGCATCGAGCCGGTGGCGCCGATCGGGTGGCCCAGAGCGCAGGCGCCGCCGTTGGGGTTCACCTTGGCGCGATCAAGGTCGAGGTCGCGGATGAACTTTTCGGTGACGACGGCGAAGGCTTCGTTGATTTCCCAGACGTCGATGTCGTTCTTGGTCAGACCGGCCTTGGCCAGCACCTTCTTCGCGGCCGGAACCGGGGCGTTGAGCATCAGCGTCGGGTCATCACCGATGTTGGCGAAGGCGACGATGCGGCCGCGCGGCTTCAGCCCGTGCTTGTCGGCATAATCCTTCGAGGTGATGAGCAGGGCCGCGGCGCCATCGACCACGCCCGAGCTGTTGCCGGCATGGTGGATCGGCACGATGTCGAGATCGGGATAGCGGCGCTGGATCTGCTTCTTGAAGGTAACGCCGCCGCCCAGATCGAAATCGGCGATGGCGGCGAAGGAGGGCTTGAGCGAGGCCAGCGTTTCGGCGGTGGTTTCGGGGCGGGGGAATTCCTCGCGGTCGAGAGCGACGCTGCCGTCCTCGTTCAGCACGGGGATCAGGCTCTTGGCAAAGCGGCCCTCGGCGATGGCAACGGCGGCGCGCTGCTGGCTGGTCAGTGCCAGGGCATCGATGGCCTCGCGGGTGATGCCCTCGAGCGCGGCGACGGCATCGCCGCAAACGCCCTGATTGGATTGCGGGTGCAGCGCGTCAAGCGCGGGGTTGCCCGAGCCCATGCCCAGCGGCTGGATGCCGGCGTTGGCCAGTTCCGCGCCGAGGGTGTTGGTGTAGCTCATCATCTCGCAACCGCCGGCGATCACGCAGTCTTCCATGCCCGACATGACCGAAGCCGCGGCCAGATTGACGGTGGTGATGCCGCCGCCGCAGAAGCGGTCGAGGGTGACGCCCGAGGCCTTGACGTCATAGCCCGCAGCCAGAGCCGCCATACGGCCCATGTCGCCGCCCTGCTTGCCCTGCTGGGTCGAGGTCGACCAGATGATGTCGTCAACCGTGGCGGTGTCGAGATGGTTGCGCTCCTTCAGCGCCTTGAGCACGGTGGCGCCCAGATGCTGCGGGTGGAGATGCGACAGCGCGCCCTTGCCGGCCTTGCCAATGCCGCGCGGGGTGCGGACTGCGTCGATGATATAGGCTTCGCCCATGATGATGTTCCTTGTTTGACGGGCCGGTCAGGCCGGGATTTCACAGTGGCCGGTCAGGCCGGGATTTCACAGCGGCCGGTCAGGCCGGAATTTCATTAAACGGCACGCCCTTGTCGGGGCGGTGATCCTGCGGCAGGCCGAGGATCTTTTCGGCAATGGTGTTCAGTAGCATCTCGTCCGCGCCCCCGGCAATACGGCCGGTAGGGGCGTTGAGCCAGCTGGTCGACCAGTTTTCCTTGACGATCGCGTGGGCATCGAAGGGAACGCCATCGGTACCCATCAGGTCAATCGCCAGTTCCGACAGCTTCTGGCGCGAACGCACCGAAACCAGCTTGTTCAGCGAACCCTCGGCCCCCGGCTCCATACCGGCCTGCATCATCAGCATGGCGCGGGCGGTGATCGCCTCAAGACCGTTGCGCATGGCATAGTTGCGGGCGATGACCGAGCGTATCCGCCCATCCTGAATGGCGGGGCGGCCATTGACCTCGACTTCGCGCGCCAGGCTGGCGAACAGGCTGAGATGCGGGCCGAAGCCGCTGCTGTCGGTGGCCACATAGCGTTCGATCATCAGCGTTGCCATGGCCACGGCAAAGCCGCCGCCAACCGGCGACATGCGCTGGCTGTCTTCCACGCGGACATCGTCGAAGAACACCTCGTTGACGTGGGAATCGCCGCCCGCCAGCTTGATCGGCCGCACTTCCACGCCCGGCGCGCGCAGGTCGACCCAGAAATAGGTCAGGCCCTTGTGCTTGACCACATTGGGATCGGTCCGGGCGACGATGACGCCGTAATCGCTATGCTGGGCATAGCTGGTCCACAGCTTCTGGCCATTCAGCTTCCAGCCGTTGCCATCGACTTCGGCGCGCAGCCGCAAGCCGGCAAGATCAGATCCGGCCGCTGGTTCGGAGAACAGCTGACACCAGATCTCCTCGCCGGTGAGCGCCTTCAGCACCTTCTCGCGGGCGAACGCCTTGTCCTCGCAAAAGCGCATCAGCACCGGGATCGGCATGCCCAGCGAGATGCCGAAATACTGCGTCGGCATGCCGAACTTCATTTCCTCGGTCTCGAAGGCGACCTTTTCGATATGCGACAGGCCCTGACCGCCAAATTCCTTCGTCCAGTTGATGCCGGCATAGCCCGCTTCGTAGCGGGCCTTCAGGTAGCGGCGGCCGAGAGCCAGATCCTCCGCCTCGCTCAGGCCCTTGCGGGCTGCGCTGCCATAGGTGGGCGCGACCGAGGTGAGCCACGCATTGGCCGC
>CAIWFP010000133.1 GCA_903911985.1 uncultured Sphingomonadales bacterium | reverse complement strand
CGAACTGATTGGCAGCGACAGCGTGGCCGCCGCCGCCGAACTGGTCGCGGTGGCGATCGAGGCGCTCACCCAGGCTGGCGCCACCGGCCTGTCGGTGGATTTCACCCTGCCCGAGCTGGTGGACACGCTGGCCGCTGGCCCGCTGCCCTTGCCCGAAGGCGCGATAGAAGCTGTGCGCCGCGAACTGGATGCCAAGGATGCGGGGGCGCTGGTGGCGGCGGGTGGCGGGGCCTATCTGCCCTTGCTCTATGCCACCGGCCCGCTTGAGGCCGCCATCGCCCGGCTGGCTGAATTTGACGCCGCCGCCGCTGGTCAGCCGGTGCTGGCAGGCCGCATCGCGGCGCTGCGCGAGATTGCCGCGCGGGTCGGCTCCGCCGCGCGCCTCACGCTGGACCCGACCGAGCGGCATGGCTTTGAATATCAGAGCTGGTTCGGCTTCACCCTCTATGCCGAGGGTGTGCGCGGCGCGGTCGGCCGTGGCGGCACCTACGCCATTCTCGGCAAGCAGGACGGCAGCAGCGAGCCTGCCGCTGGCTTCTCGCTCTATCCCGACCCCCTGTTCGACGCCCTCTGTGCCGCCGAACAGCCGCGCGAGGCGCTGTTCCTGCCGCTGGGCCATAACGCGGGCGCGGCGGCACAGCTGCGCGCTCTGGGCTGGCGCACCGTGGCGGCGTTGTCGGAAACGGATGACGCCCGCGCGCTGGGCTGCTCGCATAGTCTGAAGGATGGCGCGGCGGTGCCGCTCTAACAGCAGGGCAGAGGCGAGGGGGCGTTTAATCTGCCGATTTGCCACTGCAAATCGCTTGGCCCCTCGCGCTCCCCGAACGCACACCCCATCAGCTTGGCCCCCTGCCGCGAAGCCGCCTTATAATCCGCGAAGCGGGAGACCTGACGCTCCGTCAAACCACTGCGCAACGCCGACAGAAATGGGGTCTGGCGCCCAAGGCCTCGAGAAACCCTCCTTCAAACCGACAAACTGTCATCAATCCGTCACCGCGCCTTGCCCTTGGCGCTGCCATATCCTAGTGCGCCCGCAAACTATTCCGTAAAAGAAAGGGCCCGCTCTTGGCCAACGTCACCGTAATCGGCGCCCAGTGGGGCGATGAAGGCAAAGGCAAGATCGTCGACTGGCTGGCCAGCCGCGCCGATGTCGTGGTCCGCTTTCAGGGCGGCCACAACGCCGGGCACACGCTGGTGGTCGATGGCGCGGTCTACAAGCTCTCGCTGCTGCCCAGCGGCATCGTGCGCGGCACCCTGTCGATCATCGGCAACGGCGTGGTGCTCGATCCGTGGGCGCTCCAGTCCGAGATCACCAAGCTCGAGGGGCAGGGCGTCAAGATCTCGCCTGAAAACTTCGCCATCGCCGACAATTGCCCCCTCATCCTGCCCATCCACCGCGACCTTGATGGCCTGCGCGAGGCGGCGGCGGGCAGCGGCAAGATCGGCACCACCGGTCGCGGCATCGGCCCCGCCTATGAGGACAAGGTCGGCCGCCGCGCCATCCGCGTCTGCGATCTCGCCCACCTCGACGCGCTGGACCAGCAGCTCGACCGCCTCTGCGCCCACCACGACGCCCTGCGCGCCGGTTTCGGCGAGCCCCCCGTGGATCGCGCCGCCCTCGTCGCGGACCTCAAAGCCATCGCCCCCTTCGTGCTGCAATATGCCCAGCCCGTGTGGAACCGCCTGAACAAGGCCAAAAAGGCCGGCGCCCGCATCCTGTTCGAGGGCGCGCAAGGCGTGCTGCTCGATGTCGATCACGGCACCTACCCCTTCGTCACCTCGTCAAACACCGTCAGCGGCACGGCGGCCAGCGGCTCCGGCCTCGGCCCCAACGCCACCGGCTTCGTGCTGGGCATTGTGAAGGCCTACACCACCCGCGTCGGCTCCGGCCCATTCCCCACCGAGCTGGACGACGACATCGGCCAGCGTCTGGGCGAGCGCGGCCACGAATTCGGCACCGTCACCGGTCGCAAGCGCCGCTGCGGCTGGTTCGATGCCGTCCTCGTGCGCCAGTCCTGCGCCATCTCCGGCGTCACCGGCATCGCCCTCACCAAGGTCGATGTCCTCGACGGGCTCGAAACCGTCAAAATCTGCACCGGCTATCGCTTGGGCGGCAAACTCTACGACTACCTCCCCGCCCACGCCGCCGATCAAGCCGCCGTCGAGCCGGTCTACGAGGAGATGGAAGGCTGGCAAGGAACCACGGCCGGCGCCCGCAGCTGGGCCGACCTCCCCGCCCAGGCCATCAAATACATCCAGCGCGTGCAGGAACTGATCGAAACCCCCGTGGCCCTCGTCAGCACCTCGCCAGAGCGCGAAGATACCATATTGGTCCGAGACCCCTTCGCGGATTGATCGCTCCCGCGTGTGTTG
>CAIWFP010000132.1 GCA_903911985.1 uncultured Sphingomonadales bacterium | reverse complement strand
GATCAGGGCGCCGGCATGTGGTGCGTCATCGGCATTCTGGCCGCGCTGCATGCCCGTGCGGCAACCGGTGTCGGCACGGTGGTCGATACCTCATTGTATGAAACTGCGGTTGCCTGGCTGCCGGCGCAGATCGCCACGATGAACGCATCGGGCCGGGTGCCAGGCAAGATCGGCACCGAAAATGCGGGGATGGCGCCCTATCGCGCTTATCAGGCGGCCGACGGCTGGATTGTCATTGCCGCGGCCAACAACAATCTGTTCGCCCGGCTGTGCCAGGCGCTCGATCGTCCCGAATGGCTGACCGATCTGCGGTTCGAATCCAACGAGAGCCGGGTGATCAACCGGATTGCGCTGAACCAGGCGGTGGCCGACTGCGTGATTGCGCGTAGCGTGGACTGGATCCAGCAGGCGCTCGATGCGGTCGGGGTGCCCAATGCACCGGTCAAAAGCCTGGACCAGGTTGTCGCCGATCCACAGTTCGCGGCACTGGGGATTCTCCAGCCGGTCGCCGATGGCGGGCGGCCGCTGATCGGGTTGCCGATTTCCTTTGACGGCAACCGGCCGCCGCTGCGTACATCATCACCAAAGCTGGGCGAGGCCAATGCCCTGCTCGGCATGGCAGGGGGCGATGATGACTGAAACAAAGCTGCGCACGCTGGCGGTCGAACAGATCGACGCCCACCTGATGATCGTGCGGTTTGATCGGCCGGAGGTTTACAACGCGCTCAACACCGATACCTCGCTCGATCTGCGCGATCTCTTTGCCCCGCTGGCGTTCACCCCGGGCAATCTGCGCTGCGTGATCCTGACCGGACGGGGCGACAAGGCGTTCAGCGCCGGCGGCGATCTGAAAGAACGCCTGGGCATGGACGA
Source organism: uncultured Sphingomonadales bacterium (assembly GCA_903911985.1). Classification (GTDB taxonomy): domain Bacteria; phylum Pseudomonadota; class Alphaproteobacteria; order Sphingomonadales; family Sphingomonadaceae; genus Novosphingobium. Next base: position 8,218 of record CAIWFP010000132.1, on the reverse strand, counting down.
TCACGCCTGGCGCGCGCAGCATGCCATCATCGAGGAAGCCGCCTATGCGATCCTCAATTGTTCGGTGCCGGTGATCGCGGCGGTCAATGGCGTGGCGATGGGCGGCGGCTGCGAACTGGCGCTGTGCTGTGATTTCATCCTGGCCGCCACGCATGCGCGGTTTGGCCTGCCCGAGGTGACGCGCGGCATCATGCCGGGCGCCGGCGGTACGCAAAACCTGCCGCGCGCGGTGGGCGAACGCCGCGCCAAGCAGCTTGCGCTGACCGGCGCGCATTTTACCGCGCAGCAGGCCTGCGAATGGGGCATGGTGAACGAGCTGGTCGAACCGGCCGAACTGATGCCGCGTGCGATCGCCATCGCCCGGACCATCTGCGACAACGCGCCGATCGCAGCGCGGCAGATCAAGAAATCGATCCATCACGGCCTGCAAACCGATCTGACCACCGCGCTCGCGTTCGAAGTGCAGTGCTATGAGCGGATGATCCCGACCGATGATCGCCTGGAAGGCGTTCGTGCCTTCAACGAAAAGCGCAAGCCCAGTTTTACGGGTCGCTGAACCGGAGCCGTTCATGTTCGATAGTCATGTCAATAGCGAAACCATGGTTGCCCTCGGCATCGACTATGCCGATATTCGCGAAGGTGTCGCCGCGATCTGCGCCAAATACCCTGGTGAATACTGGCGCGATCTGGAAGATCGCCACGACTATCCCGATGCCTTTGTCAACGAAATGACTGCAGCCGGTTATCTGGCCGCGCTGATCCCCGAAGAATTTGGCGGATCGGGCCTGCCGCTGCGCGCCGGTTGCGCCATCCTGGAAGAAATCCACGCCGCCGGGTGCGACGCCTATGCCTGCCACGCGCAGATGTACATGATGGGCATGCTGGTGCGCCACGGCAGCGACGCACAGAAAAACGCCTATCTGCCCGGCATCGCCGACGGATCGATCCGCTTTCAGGCGTTTGGCGTCACCGAACCGACATCGGGCAGCGACACGCTGAATCTGCGCACGCGCGCGGTGCGCGATGGCGACGATTATGTCATCAACGGCCAGAAAATCTGGACATCGCGGGCGCACAAATCCGATCTGATGACGCTGCTGGTGCGCACCACGCCGCAGGACCAGTGCGCCAAACGGACCGATGGCCTGTCGGTGATCCTGGTCGATATGCGCGAGGCGGTGGGCAACGGCCTGTCGATGCGGCTGATCGATACGATGGTCAATCATCACGCCAACGAAGTGTTTTTCGACAACTTGCGCGTCCCGGCCAAAAATCTGATCGGCGAAGAAGGCCAAGGCTTTCGCTATATCCTGACCGGGATGAATGCCGAACGCATTCTGGTGACCAGCGAATCGCTGGGTGATTGCCGCTATTTCCTCAACCGCGCATCCGCCTATGCGCGCGAACGCGTGATCTTTGGCAAACCGATCGGCCAGAACCAGGGTGTGCAGTTCCCGCTCGCCCGCGCCTATGCCGAATGGAAAGGCGCCGATGCCGTGGCGCGCGGTGCCGCCGCCCTGTTCGAAGCGGGCGAGGCATGCGCCGAGGAAGCGAATATCGCCAAGTTGCTGGCATCCGAAGCGGCATGGAACGCGGCCGAAGCGGCGATGCAGACCTTCGGCGGTTTCGCCGTGGCGCGCGAATATGACATCGAACGCAAATGGAAGGATGCCCGGCTGGCGCGGATCGCGCCGATCTCCACCAATCTGATCCTTGCCTACGTCGGCCAGCACGTGCTGGGCATGCCCAAATCCTACTGACGACCCAAAATCAGAAATACAGTTGCGGAGAGGCGACGATGCAAAGCACATGGAGCCACTTCATCGGCGGGGCTTATACCGGCGATACAGCCGCGCTGCACGAATATGATCCGCGTAGCGCCGCGGTGTCGTTCGCGATCGCCGCCGGTGATGCCGCCACGGTCGATGCGGCGGTGGCTCATGCGAAACAGGCGCTGGCCGGCTGGCGCACGACCAAGCCGCTGGCGCGCGGCCGGGTGCTGGTCGCGGTGGCGGCGGCGATCCGCGCCAATGCAGCACGCATGTCGGCGATCGAACGCGCCGAAACCGGCAAGCCCCTGCCCGTCTCGCTGGCCGAAGTGGAGGTCACCGCCCAGTATTTTGAATTCTACGGCGGCATTGCGCCGCTGGTGCACGGCGAATCCATCCCGCTCGGCCCCGACTATCACAGCTATTCGATCCGCGAACCGTTCGGCGTGGTCGGCATCATTCTGCCGTGGAACAGCCCGCTGACCCAGGCCGCACGAGGCATCGCGCCGGCGCTGGCGGCGGGCAATACGGTGGTGGCCAAACCGTCCGAATTCACCTCTGTGGGTCTGCTCGCGCTGGCCGCGATCGCCGGCGAAGCCGGGCTGCCGGCCGGCGTGCTCAATGTCGTCACCGGCACGGGTGAGGCGGTGGGCGCACCACTGGTGGCGCATCCCGATGTCCGCAAGGTGGCCTTCACCGGATCGTTGCGCGCGGGGCAGGCGATCGGCCACATTGCCGCCGACCGGGTGATCCCGCTGACTCTGGAACTGGGCGGAAAGTCGCCCAACATCGTGTTTGCCGACGCCGATCTGGACAAGGCTGCGGCCGGCGCAATGACCGGCTTCACGCTCAACAGCGGGCAGATCTGTGTCGCCGGTTCGCGTCTGCTGGTCGAAGCATCGGTGCACGATGCGCTGATCGAAAAGCTGACGGCGCGGCTGGGCGCGGTGCGGTTCGAGACCGGTGACGGCCACGGTCTTGGCCCGATCATCACCCGCGCGCAATATGACCGCGTGCAGTCCATGCTGCGCGCGGCGGCGGAGCAGGGCGCGTGTGCGCTGACCGCGCCGGCACCGTTGCCGGATGCCGGATGGTATGTGGCCCCGACCATTCTGGTCGATGTCACCCCGTCGATGGCCGTCGCGCGCGAGGAAGTGTTCGGGCCGGTGATGACGGTCATGCGGTTCGACACCGAAGCACAGGCCATCGCCATGGCCAATGACACCAACTACGGCCTCGTCGCGGGGCTGTGGACCGCCAGCCTCGACCGCGCGCATCGGGTGGCCGCGCAGATCGAGGCCGGCCAGGTGTTTGTGAACGAGTTCCCATCGGGGACCGTGGAAACCAGCTTCGGCGGGTTCAAGCAGAGCGGGTATGGCCGCGAAAAAGGGATCGAAGCGCTCCATCACTACACCCAGTCGAAAACCGTCATCATGCGGATCGCAAAGGATGTGCCATGATCGCGCTGTTTGACGGCACGCATCTGCCCAAAGGCATCTGGACCGGCACCGGCTGCCGCGCCCGGGCGGGGGAGGCGCTGGACCGGCTGGCGGTCGATCGCGTATTGGTGGTGGCCAACGGCAGCCTGCTGCGCGAAACCCGCCTGCTGGATGATGTGCACTCGGCCACCGGCGGACGGATTGTCGGCCTGGTCAGCACCGGCGCGCATGGCGCGACCGAAGCGGCGATGCAGTACGCCACCCACCAGGCCGTGGCTGCCGATGCGCAGGCGGTGCTGTCGATCGGCGGCGGCGCGGCGCACGATATCGCCAAGGCGGTGGGCCTGATGGCCCGGTCCGGCACGGATATCACGCCGTTCATCGCGGGCAGCACGGCGACGCTGCCGCCGGTTTCGCCACTGCCGCTGCTGGCCATGCCAAGCACGTTTTCGGCCGCTGAAACCGTCCCCGGCGGGGCGGTGATCCTGGCAAGCGGCGGCAAGACCATTTTCGGCCACCCGGCGATTGCGCCGCAGTACGTTTTCCTTGACGGCGAGATCGTCGCCACCACCCCGCGCGCCACGCTCGCAGCCTCTGGCCTGAACGCGGTGCACCACTGCACAGAGGCGCTTTATTCGATTGGCCGCCACCCGATGTCCGATGCCTGGGCGACCTTTGCGCTGGCGCGGTTGATGACCTTGCTGCCCCGCCTGGCGCCGGGTGCAGGCCTGCTGTCGGCCGAGGATTGCCAGCACCTGGTTGAAGCATCGGCAATTTCGGGGCTTGCCTATGGCGTGTCGGGGCTGGGCGTTGGTCATGCCATCTGTCACAGCCTGGCCGGGCGTTTTGCGCTGTCGCATGGCGCCGCCAACGCCATCATCCTGCCGCACAGCGCAGCGTTCAACCTGACCCATGCGGCCGAACCGTTCGTCCGCATGGCCCAGGCCCTCAATATCGGTGATCTGATCGCCGCCATTGCCGGATTGAGTGAAGCGCTCGGCACCCCGCGCACGCTGCGCGAAGCCGGCCTGTCGGCAGACAGCTTTGACCAGATCGCCGCCGATGTGCTGGCCGACCCGGTCACCGCCACCAATCCCCGCCCGGTCGATCAGGCCGCGGTTCACGCAATTCTGACTGCGGCGTGGTGATCCGCCACCGCCCCGCCGCACCAACCTGGGAGAGAACCATTGATAAAGGACATCGTTGATCGGGCCAATGCCGATCCGCTGCTGCTGGCAAAATGCCGGTTCATCGGCATCGTCTTTGCCATCGAAGGCGACACGCACCGCACTGTGATCCGCGTCGATCACGGGCAGGTCAGCGTGGACCCCGATGCAGCACCCGATTTTATCTTGCGCGCGCACGATGATGCCTGGGCCGATTTCATCCAGCCAATGCCGCCGCGCGGAACCCACGATATTCTGGCGCTGCTCGAAGGCGACCGGCTGACCATCGCCGGGGATGCGCTGGCGCTGTTCCGCAACCTGCGGTTTGTCAAACTGCTGCTGGACCAGGCACGCAATGAGGAGGTCGTAGCATGAACGCCGTCATCGAACAGATCACCGGTCGTTATGTTCACCTCGATATCGAGGGCCGCGACCACCGCGTCTATTTTGAAGAGGCCGGCGCGGGCATCCCCCTGCTGTGCCTGCACACCGCCGGGTCGGACAGCCGCCAGTATCGCGGCGTGCTCAACGATCCCGCAGTGACCGCGCATTTCCGGGTGATCACGTTCGACCTGCCCTGGCACGGCCGGTCTTCGCCGCCGGCCGGGTGGGAAAACGAAAGCTATGCGCTGACCACCGACCTGTACATGACCACGATCCGGGCGTTCATCCGCGCGCTTGGCCTGGAAAAGCCGGTGTTGATGGGCTGTTCGATCGGGGGGCGCGCGGTCCTCCACATGGCGATCCGGCATGGCCATGAATTGCGCGCCGCCATCGGGTTGCAGGCGCACGCCGGTTATGATCCGCGGATGCATCCGCTGATCAAGGACATTGCCTATGTGGACCGACCCGATGTCAACGCGCAGGAAGCGGCAGCCGCAACGGTATCGGGCCTGATCGCACCGATGAGCCCGTCAGCCGACAAGTGGGAAACGCTGTGGCAGTACATGCAGGGCGGTCCCGGCGTGTTCAGCGGGGATTTGTATTATTACATGGTCGAGGGCGATTTGCGCAACGGCTTGCTGGCTGACCTCGACACCAAAATCTGCCCGCTGTACCTGTTGACCGGCGATCGCGACTATTCAGCGACGGTTGAGCGCACGCAGGAGGTGATGCGGTTTGTTCCCGGTGCCGAAATGACGGTGATGCCCGATCTTGGCCATTTCCCGATGTCGGAAAACGCCCCGCTGTTCCTGACGTATCTGCGGCCAGTGCTCGACAGGATCCGGGCGGCCTGACCCGGCTGCTCACGACGCCAGCCGGATCAGTTGGGCCGGTGCAACGAGGCCGTCAGCAATTTGCCGGGGAGCGGATGGCCGACAATATCGGCGGCCAGTTGCGCACAGGCGACCAGGGCATCGAGATCGACCCCGGTTTCGATGCCCAGTTCGCGGCACAGAAAGACCACTTCTTCGGTCGCCACATTCCCGGCGGCACCGCGATTGCCGGCAAACGGGCAACCGCCCAGCCCGCCCAGCCCGGTGTCGAACCGGTCGACACCCAATTGCAGCGCGGCATGCACATTGGCGATGGCCAGACCGCGCGTGTCATGCAGGTGCAGCCCGATCCGCAGGTTTGGCCAGGCGCTGCGGACGGCGTCGACCACGCGCTGCACCAGTGCAGGATTGGCCCAGCCCATCGTATCGGCCAGATTGACATGGGTCACCGCACCGCCGGCTTCGCCCGCAATGTCGATCAGCGCGCCGATTTTTTCGAGCACTGTGGCAACCGGTATGTCGCCTTCCATATTGCTGCCGAACGCGGCCATGATGTTGGCAGTATCGATCGTCATCCCGGCATCGCGATAGGCATCCGCCATCGTCCGCTGCATCGCCAGCTCGTCGGCAAACGTGCGGCGCTGATTGCGCAGCGCAAAGGCTTCGGAGGCCGACAGCAGCAGTTCGGCCTTGATGGCAATTCCCGATACTGCCAGCGCCCGCGCCAGTCCTGCGTCATTGAGGTAGATGCCGGTGAATTCCACCCCCTCGACATGTGGCAAGGCGGCGCAAACCGCCTCTGCATCGGCCATTTGCGGTACGGCCTTGGGGCTGACAAACGAGACGACCTGGATCGTCCTGAGCCCGGTCTGCGCGAGCGCGGTTGCCAATTCGACCTTGCGGTGAGTGGCAATCCGGTCAGGATCACCCATGCCTTCAAACTGAAATCCTTCGCGCGGCCCCACTTCGATCAGTTGGACAAACGACGGCAGGGCCGCTGGCATATTTCATTCCTTTTCAATCCAGTCGCGCGCTGTATCAACATTGCAATTGACCGGCAAACTTATCTGGCCTTGATCCAGCAGAAATCCGCGCATCCGCCGCCGGGAATCCATTTTGCAAGGTGATTTTTTGACAAAACCCGTTAGCCACACTGCTGGTTGACGCTCCAATCGACGGGAACAGCATGACTTCGGCCGACCAGCCCCTTTCTGACGCACCGGGCGACGATGATGCGGACGGCGGCAGCGACCCGCGCTATATCGTTCCGGGCCTGTCGCGCGGGCTGGCACTGCTGCATCTGTTCACGCGCGCCAACCCGCGGCAGACGCTGCAGGAACTGGCGCAAGGCCTGGGCATCACCCGGTCGGTGGCGTACCGGCTGGTCTATACGCTGGAAAGCGATGGCTTTATCCGGCGCGAAGAACACAGCCGCCGCTATGTGCTGACCACGAAAGTCATGGCATTCGGTTTCGAATATCTGGCATCGCAAAGCATCGTCGAACTGGCGCTGCCGCATTTGCGACACCTGAGCGAATTGACCAATGCCAGCGCCTATCTGGTGACTGCCGATGACATCTATGCCGTTTATATCCTGCGGGTTGCCCCTTCGGCCAGCGTGGTCAGCAACCTTCAGGCGGGGACCCGCCGACCCATGCACATCACCGCCAGCGGACGCGTGCTGCTGGCGTCATTTGCCACGCCGGAACGAGCTGACATGATCCGCCGGCTGGCCCGCGAACCCCAGGCCTATCAAACGCCACCGGCGGCGGCGCTGGCCGAACGGGCAAACACGGATGGCGCGCGCGGCTATGTGTACCATGCATCGATCCTTGATCCCGGCATTACCAGCTGTGCGGCGGCCATTCGCGACAATTTTGGTCGCTGTGTCGCCGCGATCACCGTGATCGGACCCGATCACCTGCTGCAGGGCATCGGCGGCGAGGAAAAGGTGTCGCAATTCGTGCGCAGCACCGCTGCCCGGATTTCGAGCGAACTTGGCAGTGCACCCTGATTGCGGTTCGTTGCTCCGGATCCGCGCGGATCGTTCTATGCTTTGTAAAACAGCGCCGTGGCCAGCGCCAGGCCGATCACCACGATGCCAATGCGCAAGGCGCGTTCGTTGACCCGGCGCAGCAGATGGGTGCCAAGCCAGCTACCCGCCAGCGCCCCCGCCATGGCCACCGTCATCGCCAGCCACCGCACTTCACCCGATACCAGGAAGATCAGCACCGCTGTCAGGTTGATGACGCCGGACAGTACATTCTTGGTTGCCGCCGCGGCGCGCACCCGCATCCCGCCGTGCGTGAACGTGGCTAGCTGTGGATCGGCGTGCAAAAGGAACCCGGTTAGCGGGGTGATCGGCGTCCAAAAGGGAACCACCATTCCGATGGTTTAGACAGCGGCCTGGATTTTCAGGTGGCGAGATCGGGATGTTGGTGGTGGAGACAGTTGTACGCATCAGGCGCGCGCACGCGGGCGGCAAGGCGATCAGGGAGATCGCGCGGGATCTGCGGCTGTCGCGCAAGGTGGTGCGCAAGGCGATCAATGCGCCAGAAGGGGCGTTCGACTATCATCGCACGGTTCAGCCGCTGCCTCGGCTCGGGCCGTTTCAGGAACGGCTCGAT
>CAIWFP010000131.1 GCA_903911985.1 uncultured Sphingomonadales bacterium | reverse complement strand
TTGGCCATCACCTCGGCGATGCCCGACATGCCGATGCCGCCGATGCCGACGAAATGGATCGTGCCGATATCGGTGCCAACACCCTTCATCAAAATGTCTCCGTATCCGGCATGGTCATAGCCTCGTTGCACGCGCTACCCGTCGCCAAAGCCTCCTGCGCGCTGTTCGACCTGGGCCGTCCCACGCGGATCACATCCATCAGCGGTTCGCCGCCAAAGCTCTCCACCAGATCGGCCAGATCGGAAGCGGCGTAGGGATAGCCGCAGTTCCACGCGCCATGGGCGGCATTGGCGAGGGTTTCCGGCCGCTGGGCAAGAGCCTGAATCTGCTTGGCGAGTTCCACGGCGGTGAAGCGTTCCTGCCTGATCGCGCGCGCGCCGCCCGCGGCCACCATCTCGCGGGTATTGGCCGCCTGATGGTCGTCCGTGGCGATGGGCAGGGGAATGAGGATGGCCGGGCGGCCCACGGCGGTCAGCTCGGCAATGGTGCTGGCCCCCGCCCGCCCGATAAACAGATGCGCATCGGCCAGCCGCTCGGCCATATCCTCGAAATAGGTGCCGAGTTCTGCGGGGATATCGTGCCCGGCATAGCGCGCGCGAACGGCCTCGATATCTTCCGGACGGCACTGTTGCGTCACCTGCAGACGCCCGCGCAAGGCTGGCGGCAGCATGGCCAGGCCATCGGGCACCACCTCGGAAAGAATCCGCGCGCCCTGCGATCCGCCGGTCACCAGCACCCGCAAGGGGCTGTCGGCGGTGAAGGCGGGAAACGGCAGGTCACGCAGGGCCAGCACCTCTGGCCGCACCGGATTGCCGACCAGCGCCACCTTGCGATCATGTTTCGGCGCGAGGCGATCCACCTCCTGCGCGGCGGTGGCGATGATATCCACCCGCCCGGCCAGCAAACGGTTCACCCGGCCCAGCACCGCGTTCTGCTCGTGCAGGATGGTGGGGATTTTCACCGAGGTCGCGGCCAACAGGGCGGGCAGCGCCGGATAGCCGCCAAAGCCCACCACGGCGGAGGGCTGAAAACTGTCGAACAGGCGCAGGGCCATCCGCCTGCCATGGCGAATGGCGCGCAAACCCCGCAGCCAGCCCAGCGGGTTCATCCCTTCCAGCCTTCCGGCGGGCAACACATGGGCGGTCAACCCCTCCGGCTTGCCGGGAATCGCCGCCCCGCGCGCATCGGTAATCAGCGCGACATGGTGCCCGCGCCGCACCAGCTCCTGCGCCAGGGCGAAGGCGGGAATGAGGTGGCCACCCGTGCCGCCGGCGGCCAGAACATAGTGATGGGATACCCGGCTCATCGCGACAACACTCTCTGGAGGACACTGCTCAACCGGTCCGCAAGGCTGAGGACGGGCCGACTATAGGGATCGCGGCCCAGATAGGGATTGCGCCGCGTTATGGCGAGCAGAAACCCCACCCCAAGGCACAGGGCGACCGTGGATGATCCGCCATAGGAAATCAGCGGCAGTGTCATCCCCTTGGAGGGAAACAGCTGCAGGTTGACGAGGATATTGATGAAAGCCTGCCCGCCCAGTTGCGCCGCAAGCCCGGTGGCCGCCAGCACCGTGAACAGATCATCCTCGTCGATCAGCCGCCACACCACCCGGGCCACCACCGCCACATACAGCAGCACGATAACCGCGCAGGACAGCAGCCCGCCCTCCTCGCCAATCACCGAAAAGATATAGTCGGTATGCGCCTCGGGCAGGCTCAACTTGTGCGTGCCCAGCCACAGGCCGGTGCCGGTCCACCCGCCGCCCAGCAGCGTGCGCTTGGCCAGGCACACCTGATCGAACGAGGTCACCGAGCAGCGCAGCAGATAGGCGTTCATGCGGTTTTGGGCGTTGCCGTAAAATTCATAGGCGGCGGCCACGCCGACAAGGCCAACCAGCGCCCCCACGCCGATGAGATGGCGCGGAATTCCCGCCAGCAGCAGCAGGACAAAGGCCACCGACGCAAACAATACCGTCGAGCCGAAATCGGGCTGGGCCATCAGCAGGCCGCCGACCAGCGTCGTCAGCACGACGCATAGTGTCATCACCGGCAGGCGCGGATCGCGCTGGCGCCAGGATATGACCCACGCCAGCAAGATCGCGAAGGCCGGCTTCATGAACTCGGACGGCTGCAGCGAGGCGGCACCCACACCCAGCCAGCGTTTCGCGCCATTCACATTGGTGCCGATCACCGGCACCAGCATCAGCGCCACCAGCATGGCCGCGCCCAGCACAATGCCCCAGCGCCGCGCCTGCTCTCGCGTCAGTTGCGCCACGCCCAGCATCGCCAGCAGGCCAATCGCCTGCCAGCGCAGGTGCGGAAAGAAGAAATGCATGTCGTCCAGCTTCACCGACGCGGTGGAAAGCCGCCGCGCGCTGGCGGGCGACGCCGCCATAACCGCCAGCGTACCCACCGCCATCAGCGCGAGGATGCAGCCCAGCAGCACATGATCGATCTCGCGCCACCAGCTCGCCAGCGCGGCGCGGCGCGAGGCCCGGGCGCGGGGCATGTCTCCGGCAACGGCGCGGGACATGCCCGGCACATAGGGCGGCGGCGTCGCATCGGGCGGCGTGGACGCGCCGGGCGGCACTGATGTGACGGCGCTAGCGGCCATCACGCCTGCTCCGGCGCGCTGGCGCCATCGGCGGCCCGGTCGTTGATCATCGTCGCGACGATCTGGCGGAAAGTGTCGCCGCGCGCCTCATAATCGCGAAACTGGTCAAAACTGGCGCAGGCGGGCGAGAGCAGCACAACATCGCCCGCCCCACCAGCATCTGCGGCCCGCTGCCCCGATTGGGCGGCCTCCATCGCCTGACGGATCGCCTCGCTCATCATTTCGCTGCGGATGACCGGCATATGCGGTTCCAGAATTTCGGCGAAACGCGGGCCGGCATCGCCAATGACATAGGCGGCGGCGACATGGCCGAAGAAGGGTGCGCATTCGTCGAGATCATCGCCCTTGGGCAAGCCGCCCACGATCCAGTGGATACGGCGGTGGCCATCCTTCTCCGGCGGAAAGGCCGCCAGCGCCGGGGCGGCAGAGGCCGGATTGGTAGCCTTGGAATCGTTGATGAAAATGACGCCCTCGGCCTGCGCCACCCGCTCCATGCGATGCGGCAACCCGTGGAAGGTGGCAAGTCCGGCGCGCCACTGCGCTTCGGTAAGACCCAGCGCCTCGACAATCGCCACCGCAACGGCGGCGTTCTGGAGATTGTGCGGCCCCTGCAACGAGGACCATTCGCCTTGCAGGGGGGCCAATCGCCCGCCATCCACGATCCGCACAGGGTGGCCGGGGCGGCGGGCGGCCTCGCGCGCGGCGATATGCGCGGTTTCGGAATCGCTGCGGCAGAACACGGCGGCGGCATCCGGCACCTGCATGGCAAAGAGGCGCGCCTTTGATGCGGCATAGGCGGCGAAGGAGCCATAGCGGTCAAGATGATCGGGCGTAATATTGAGCAGAGCCGCGACGTCACAGCTCAGCGAATGGGTCAGGTCGATCTGATAGCTCGACAACTCCAGCACATAGACACCGCTGCCCGCCGCATTGGGCTGCAAGGGGGCCTGCCCCAGAATCGGCAGGCCGATGTTGCCCCCCATCCGCGCGGGCACACCGGCACAGGTCAGCAGATGGTGGACCAGTGCGGTGGTGGTCGATTTGCCATTGGTGCCGGTGATGCCGACCACCCGGTGCGGCGGCAGGGCATCGCGGGCCTGGGCGAAAAGTTCGATATCGCTGATCAGCGGAACGCTGGCGGCGCGCGCCGCATCGCCGATGGGGTGGCGGTTGATCGGCACCCCGGGCGAGACCAGCACGCCGGCAAATCCGGTCAGATCCATGCCGCAGGGGTCGGCGATCTCCACCCTCGCGCCGTAACGCTGGGTTATGGCGTTGCGCGGCTCCTCGCGGGCATCCCATGCGGTAACGCTGGCACCGCTGGCCACCAGCGCGTTAACCGCCGCCTGACCGGTGCGTGCAAGCCCCAGCACGGCGTAGCGTTTCCCCGCAAAGAAGGGCGCCGTGATCATCGCGCCGCCATCATCGCAGCTTCAGGGTGGCCAGCCCCAGCAGCGCCAGCACGATGGAGACGATCCAGAACCGGATCACCACGGTCGATTCCGCCCAGCCCTTTTGCTCGAAATGGTGGTGAATGGGCGCCATGCGGAAGATACGCCGCCCGGTGCGCTTGAACCAGAACACCTGAATGATCACCGAGGCGGCTTCCAGCACGAACAGCCCGCCGACAATCGCCAGCACGATCTCGTGGTGCGCGGCAACGGAAATCGCCCCCAGCGCGCCGCCAAGGGCAAGGCTGCCGGTATCGCCCATGAACACGGCGGCGGGCGGCGCGTTGAACCATAAAAAGCTCAGCCCCGCGCCCATGATGCCACCGCACAGAATGGTCAGCTCGCCAGCATGCTTGACATGCGGGATGCCGAGATAGGTGGCATAATCCACGCGGCCGGTGACATAGGCGATGATCGCGAAGGCGCCCGCGGCGATAATCACCGGCATGGTGGCAAGGCCATCCAGACCGTCTGTCAGGTTCACCGCATTGCCGGCCCCCACCATCACGAAAGCGGCGAACAGATAGTATAGCGGCCCCAGCGGAATATACCGTTTGCTGAGGAAGGGCACATAGAGATTGGTGCCGTCATGGCCGGTGTGACTGACGATAATCCACGCGGCCACCCCCGCCACGGCGAATTCCAGCGCCAGACGAACCTTGCCCGAAACACCCTTGTGGCTGCGCTTGGTGACCTTGTCGTAATCATCCATGAAGCCGATCGCGCCGAAACCGATGGTCACCGCGATGCAGGCCCAGACGAAGGAATCGGCCAGGTCCATCCACAGCAGCATCGAGAGGACCAGCGAGATGAGGATCATCAACCCACCCATCGTCGGCGTGCCGCGCTTGGCGAGGTGGCTTTGCGGCCCGTCCTCGCGGATAGGCTGCCCCTTGCCCTGCTTGCTGCGCAACATGAGGATGAAGCGCGGGCCAATGATGAGGCCGATTGTCAGCGCGGTGAGCAGCGCCGCGCCCGCGCGAAACGACTGATAACGGATGAGGTTGGCCAGACCTTCAAAGTGGAGCCATTGGGCAAATAGATACAACATCGGCGCTCAGCACCCATTTCCTTTGCCGGCAAGCGAGGCGACCAACGCGCCCAGCCCCACCGAATTCGAACCCTTCACCAGAATGGCATCGCCATTGGCCAGCCCGAAGGCGGCCAGCCAGGCAGCAGCTTCTCCGGCATTCTGGCAATGGGCGAAGGTTGGGCCCTTGCCAAGCGGGGTCGACGCCGATTTCCCCAACTCATCGGCCAGAGCGAGCATCTCGGGCCCCACCAGCAGCGCCACCTCCACCCCGGCCTCGGCCAGCGGCTTGGCCAGTTGCGCATGGAGGGCCGGGGCAAAATCGCCCAGCTCCTTCATCGCGCCCAGCACCGCGACGCGGCGAGTGGCGGGAATTTGCCCGAGAACCGCCAGCGTCGAGCGCATGGAGGCCGGATTGGCGTTATAGCTTTCGTCGATCAGCAGGGCGCTCCCGCCATCGGGCGTGGCGATGGTGGAGCGCGCGCCGCGCCCGGCCATGCCCTCCATCTCCGCCAGCGCAAGGCCCGCCGCGCCAAGGTCCGCCCCCGCCGCCCGCGCGGTTGCCATCACCGCCAGCGAATTGATCACCCAATGCTCGCCGGCGGCGGCCACGGTGTAGCACAGGCGGCGCATGTCAGAACCTTTGGCACCCATCTCGATGGTGACCAGCGAGCCTCCCCCGGGGGCGTTCACCGTATCCAGCAGGCGCACATCCGCCCCCACCGCCCGGCCAAAGGAGATGACCCGGGCGCCCCGCGCCTCGGCGGCAGCCTTCAGGCGCGGGAAATACGGGCTGTCGGCGGGGATGACGGCAATGCCGGGCTCGATCTCCCCGGCGGAATTGGGGCGCCCTTCCAGCCCGGCGAAGATCTCCGCCTTGGCGTCGGCAATCGCCTCCTCGCTGCCCAGCATTTCGATATGGGCGGGGGCGATGGTGGTGATCACCGCGATATGCGGGCGCACCTGACGGGTCAGCGCGTCGATCTCGCCCGCGTGGTTCATGCCCATCTCGAAGATGCCATAGCGGCTGCGGGCGGGCATGCGGGCAAGGCTCAGCGGCACACCGACATGGTTGTTATAGCTCTTCACGCTGCGATGGGCATTGCCCCGGCTGGCGCGGTCCAGCGCGGCAAAGATCGCCTCCTTGACGCTGGTTTTGCCGACAGATCCGGTGACGCCGATGATCACCGCCTCGGGGCTCACCCGCGCCCGCGCCGCCCGGCCCAGTGCCTGCAGCGCGGAAAAGCTGTCTTCCACCAGCACATGGGGCCCATCGACCGGGCGTTCCACAATCGCCGCCGTGGCGCCGCGCTGAAAGGCGCCCTCGATGAAGCGATGGCCATCCATCGCCTCGCCGCGCATGGCAACGAACAGATGTCCCTCGACGATCTCGCGCGAATCCGTGGCCACGCCGCTCACCCGGAAGTCCCCGCCGTGCAATGTCCCGCCAGTCGCCTCGGCGATTTCCGCCGCGTTCCACAGCGCCAGCGAGAGGTCGTCGGCGGCCTCTTGCGGCCATGCCAGAATCCGCGCGGTATTCATGCCTTGCTCTCCCCGAAGACCGGTTGGTCGCCGATATTTTTACCAGACGTCTGGTGGTTCAATTCGCCCGCGCATTCGCGCGCCACTGCCACATCGTCGAAGGGCAGCACGCGCATGGACTTGCCGGCGCCGATAATCTGGCCCTGCTCGTGCCCCTTGCCGGCGATCAGCACAATATCCTGCCCCCCGGCCATCCCCAGCGCGGTGGCGATGGCCTCGCGCCGCTCGCCGATTTCGCGCACCATCGCGCGACCGGGGTTCATGCCCGCCAGCACGGCGGCGCGGATGGCGGCAGGGTCCTCGCCGCGCGGATTGTCGTCGGTGACGATGGCGACATCGGCCTGTTCGGCCGCGATCCGCCCCATTTCCGGGCGCTTTCCCGCAT
The DNA here is from genome assembly GCA_903911985.1 of uncultured Sphingomonadales bacterium. GTDB lineage: Bacteria > Pseudomonadota > Alphaproteobacteria > Sphingomonadales > Sphingomonadaceae > Novosphingobium. Next base: position 6,984 of record CAIWFP010000131.1, on the reverse strand, counting down.
CGCGATCACCGCCTGCGCCAAACACCACGATCAGCTTGCCGGTAACATGCGGACGCAGCGCGGCAATGGCGGCGGCCAGCGCATCTGGCGTATGGGCGTAATCGACATAGGCTGGCGCGCCCGCGCGGTTCAGCGCCGCCCGCTCCAGCCGCCCGCGCACCGGCTGCAGGCGCGAGAGGGCATCGAACACGGTGGCGGGGGCAAGGCCGGTGGCGATCGCCAGCCCCGCCGAAACCAGCGCGTTGGCCACCTGATAGGCGCCGATTAGCGGCAGCTTGACCGTGTAGCGCGCGGCTTCATGCTCGATCTCAAGTATCTGCCCCAAATGTCCGGCATTGAGCGATATCAGGCGAATGGTCTCGCCCCTCTCGCCCACGGTGTACAGCCGCAGCCCCCGGGCGCTGGCATGGTCGATCGCGCGGTCGCTCCAGGCGTCATCGGCCCAGATAACCGCCGTGCCGCCGTCCGTTACCACCTCGTCGAACAGGCGCATCTTGGCGGCGAAGTAATGGTCCATGTCGGGGTGATAATCGAGATGATCGCGCGAAAGATTGGTGAACGCCCCCGCCGCCACCGCCACGCCCTCGTTGCGATATTGCGACAATCCGTGGCTGGAGGCCTCGAAGGCGACATGGGTTACGCCTTCGCGGGCCAGGCCGGTAAGATTGGCCAGGAAGGTGACGACATCCGGCGTGGTGAGGCCGGTATGGGTGGTCTCCTCGGGCGTGGTGATACCCCCCCCAGTAGTTATACCCAGCGTGCCGATGGAGGCCGCGCGCATACCCGCCATGCGCCAGATCTGGCGGGTCATTTCCACGCAGGAGGTTTTGCCGTTGGTGCCGGTGACGGCGACGATAACCGGCGGCACCGGCGTGAAGAAGCCCGCCGCAAGGGCGGCAAAGGCGCGGCGGGGTTCGGGCGAGGCGATGTGCAGGGCGCCGTCCACCCGCGCCTCTGGCCGGGCCACCACGGCAATGGCACCGGCGGCGATGGCGGCGGGAATGAAATCCTCGCCATTGACCCGCGCCCCGGCAAAGGCGCCGAACACCGTGCCGGGGGCCACCTTGCGATGATCGATGGCAAAGCCGGTGACGGTGGCATCGCGGTGGGTCGCCTCGGCCCCGACCGTCAGCCCGGCACTCAGGATCAGCTCGCCCAGCCTCACTCGCCCTCTCCGTTGGCGATGAGGGGCGCGATCTCGGAAATATCGATATCGCGCGAGGAATCCGGCAAAATGCCCAGCAAGGGGCCGATGCGGGTGATCATGCGGCCAACGATCGGCGCCGCATTCCACGCGGCGGTGCGCTGCTGGGATGAGGCGGCGTTGGCCTGCGGCTCGTCCAGCAGGGCGATCACCACATAGCGGGGGTGATCCATCGGGAAGGCGGCGGCAAAGGTGCTGACCACGGAATCCGCGCTATAGTTGTTTTTCTTGGCCAGCGAATTGCCCGATGCCGCGCCATTGGCCGCGCGCGCGCCCTGCCCGGCGGACTTCGACTTTTCCGCCGTTCCGGTCTTGCCGCCGACGCGAAATCCCACGGCATTGGCGGATTTTCCGGTGCCATCCACGACAATCGCGCGCAGCAGCTGGCGCATCCGCGCGCTGGTGGAGGCCTGCCAGATCCGCCGCCCCGGCACCGCCTGCCCCGGCTCCACCCGCAACATCGTCGCCGGGTGCCAGATGCCGCCATTGACCATCGCCGCATAGGCGCAGGCCAGATGCAGCGGGGTGAGCATGATGCCGTGACCATAGGACACGGTCATGGTGGTGATGCGCGACCACTCGCCCCGGGAATTGGCCTCGGGCCATTTGGGAAAGCCCCTTGCGGGCAGTTCGATCCCGGGGCGCTCCCTGAAGCCGAGCGCCTGCATCGCGGCTTGCAGGCGCGCGCCGCCCAGCTGGTCGGCGACCTGCGCGGTGACGATATTCGAGGAATGCACCAGAGCCTCGGGGATCGTCAGCGATGGGCCGTAACTCTTGTGGTCGTGGATCTGGTAGCCATCGATTTCCAGCGGCTTGTCGGCGGGCCACCGCTTGGCAAGATCGGTGATCACGCCATTGTCGATGGCGGTGGCAATGGTGATTGGCTTGATAACCGAGCCCAGCTCGAAAACCGCGTTGCTGGCCCGGTTCATCATGTTGGCCATGCCGTTCTGATCAACCATATTGGGGTTGAAGCTGGGCAGAGAGGCCAGCGCCAGCACCTCACCCGTGTCGACATCCAGCACGATGCCCGCCGCGCCCCGCGCGCCATAGAGCAGCATGCCGTGGTTCAGCTCGCCCTCCAGCGCGCCCTGCACCCGCGCGTCGATGGAAAGCATCGCGGGGGTGGCGCGCGTGGCCTTGTCGGTGAGCCGATGGTCAAACGCCTCCTCCATGCCCAGATGGCCACGGCCACCGGCATCGACATAGCCCAGGGCATGCGCCGCCAGCGAACCCTGCGGATAGAAGCGTTCGGATTCGCGCGGGAACTCCAGTGCCGGCTCGCCCAGGGCATGGACGCGGTTGGCGTCCTCGGGCAGGATGCGGCGGCGCAGATAGCCGGGCTTGCCCGAGGCGAGGCGGGCGGTCAGCTTGGTGACATCCTCGTCGGGGAAGATCTGCACCAGCGCCTGCGCCACCTCGCGGGGGCTGCGCACCAGTGGCGCCCCGCCACCCAGGGCGCGCGGATTGAACGACAGCGAATAGTCGTGAAACTCGCGCGCGAGGGCCACGCCGTTGCGATCAACGATATCCGCGCGGGTGGGCACCAGACCGTCACCCAGATCGCCCGGGGAACGATCGCTTTCAAACAGGCCCAGACGCGCGATCTGCAGCAGGGCGACCAGCGCCAGACAGGCGAAGATGGCCAGCACCTTGAGGCCCCGGTCCTTTGCCACCGCCAGCGCCTGCCGCCGCAGGCTGACGAGCTCGACCCGGCTGGTGGCCACTACTGCATTGAACCGGGGCGCATTGAGCCGGGGGGCATTGTCGCCGGAAGGGTTATACGCTGGCCCACGGAAGGGATATGTGTCCGCGCCGCTGGCGGGCCCGGCCTCCACCGGCCTTTCGAGGGTGGCTGCCCCCAGGCTGGTGGAAAAGAAATTCATTCCCGCTCGCCCCCGATGCCGCCAGCGGACCGGTCGAGCCGCGAGAGACGGTCGTTAAGGCTCGCGACTTTCAGCGTTGGGCGCACAGGGGCACCGCGCGCCTCGGCGGCATGGGCCGTGGCGATCAACCGCCCGGTCAAACCCGCGCCGCCGCCCGCCACACCCGCGCCGTCGCGCCCGGTGTCCGCCACGGCATAGCGAATGGGTGCCGGCGCATCGGCCGAGGCAGGCTTGCCCAAAGCGGCAAGATCGCGCTCGCTCTTGAGATATTGCCCGGCGGTGGGCGCGGCATAGCCGAAATCAACGTCGTTCATCGCCCGCAGCTGCTGCTGGTTGGCGCGGGTTTCGAATTCGGTTTCGAGATAGAGCTTTTCCTGCGAAACCTGCGCGATCTGGCGGTCGGTGAGGGCAACCTGCGATTTCACCGCGTTTACCCGCGTGGTCAGCACCGCCAGCAGCGCGAGGCAAATCGCCATGGCCGTGCCCCAGCCGATGGTGTGCAAACGGTCTCTGGTGAGATTCATGCTGGCGTCCTCTGCCTGGAGGGAGAGTGGCTGTGCCGCGCGGGGAACGCGGTGCGCGTGGCATGGCGCAAGGTGGCCGAACGCGCGCGGGGGTTGCGGGAAAGCTCTGCCTCGCCGGCGCGGATCGCCTTGCTGATCGCATCGAACATCGCCGCCGGGGCCACACCGGCCATCGGCACATGCCGCGAGGTGGCCGCCACCGCGCCGCTGGCCGCCTTCAGGAACTGCTTGACGATGCGGTCCTCGAGGCTGTGAAAACACACCACCGCCAGCCGCCCGCCGGGGGCGAGCAGAACCTCGGCCGCATCCAGCGCGGCCTCCAGCTCCTCCAGCTCGGCATTCACATGGATGCGGATCGCCTGAAAGCTGCGGGTGGCCGGGTCCTTCGGGGCGCCCGCGTGATAGCCCAGCGCCCGCCGCACCACGCGGGCCAGCTCGCCGGTGGTGGCAAGCGGCCGGGCGGCAACGATGGCGCGGGCCACGCGGCGCGACTGGCGCTCCTCGGCATAGCGGAACAGCACATCGGCAATGTCACCCTCGGCGGCGGTGTTGACGAAATCGGCGGCGCTGGGACCATCCTGCCCCATGCGCATATCCAGCGGGCCATCGCTGGAAAAGGCAAAGCCGCGTTCGGGTTGATCGAGCTGCATCGAGGATACGCCGATATCCATGACCACGCCATCGACGCTGGCCACGCCCGCTTCGGCAAGGGCTGCCACCATCTCCGAAAAACGGCGCGGATGCAGGATGAGGCGCGGGGGCGTCCCTTGCGTTTCGGGCCACAGACGGCCTGCGGCTATCGCGTCGGGATCGCGATCGAAGGCGTGGACCGTGGCGCCCGCATCGAGCAGCGCCCGCGTGTAGCCGCCGGCGCCGAAGGTGGCATCGACGATCACCGCGCCGGGGGTGGGCGCGAGGGCGGCAATAACCTCGTCGAGCAGGACAGGAATATGGGGGGACTGAAGGGTGCTCATTTGATCCCCTTCATCAGGCTGGCACAGGCGGCCTTCGCGCTGGCCCATTGCGGGCCTTCCAGCTTCTCCACCACATCAGGGGCCCACATGGTGAAGAACGGGCCAGAACCCTGAAGGAAAATATGCTCGCCAATGCCGACCAGCGCCTTCAAATGCGCGGGGATGACGAAACGGCCGGAATTGTCGAAACCCACCTCGGCGCAATCGAACAGCTGGAAATAGCGCATGTCGCGATCAAATGGCTGACCGGCGCGGGTGGCCATTTCATGATCGCGGTCGATTTCGGCCATCAGCCCGTCGCGGCGTGATTCGCCGTAGCCGACGAGGCAATCCCAGACCGGGTGCTTGGAGACATAGAGCAGGTTTTTCCCGGCGGAGCTTTCGGTCACGGCCTTGCGGAAGGGCGCGGGCAGCACAAAACGCTCCTTGTCGCCCTTCGGCGAGAGGTTCTGCCCACTGTATATGACCGGAAGTCCAGCCACCCCTGCAATACCCCGCCTGAAGAAAGCCCCAAAGCACCAGCCCCCGGGGCGCAGGCCCCAACGGCATCGGCAAGGCTCCCCCGTTCGCGGCAGCACCCATTGCGCGGCCACGGCGACTCCTTGCGGAGCGACGCGAAAACTCTTTCCGATACCCATGCATACCGCGCCTGAGCCGGGCAGAAAAGGGAGAATACGGGAATTTGCGCCACTTTGTGCACAAGCATTAACTATCTATCTGTTTGTTTGATATTTTTAACTATCATCAGCCGTTAAGAATGGTCCTGTTTGGGGCGCGCATCACGGGTTATCCACCGCGAATCAGGGCGAAAGTCGCCAGAATCGCGCTGATAATGGGCAGAAATGACACGCGGATGGGGAGGCGGGGCAGATCGTTCCCGCAAATTCCCGCATCAACCCCGCACAGCTGGCCGCAGGGCAAACCGCCACCCCCCGCGCAGACGGCAGAAGCGGGATCAGATGCCGCGATATAGTCGGGATTTACGCGCGATCGGGCAGGCGGAACCTGCGCGCCTATCGCGCTGGGGCCGCACTGCCCCCCGCATCGCGCGCGGGGACAACCCCGATATCGGCCAGCGGGTCGGTATTGCCCGGGGCACCGGAGGCGGACGGGGCGGCCATGGCGGCAGGGTCCGACTGGCGGGCGTGCTGCATGATGATATTGGCCAGCCCCACCAGCAGCAACATCGCCGCCAGCCCGAACAGCCCCACCTGCAGACGCTGCACCGCCTGCGCCCGCAACTCGCGCGGGGTGGGCGGCTCGAAATGCTGGGCGGCAGAGACCTTCTCGACCAGCGGCGTGTCGGGCCGGGAGTTGGTCCAACGGACTCTGGCTGGTGGTGAACCGATAGGGCGGGAATGCTTCAGCATCGCGCCGTTCCTAAACCATCAGGCCAGCCAGGGGAAGACCGGCAGCCCCTTGGCGCGAAGCCACTCGGGATTGTAGAGGCTGGAGAGATAGCGAAAGCCCGTATCGCACAGGATCGTGGCCACGCGGGGGCTTTTGCGCCCCTCGGCGACCAGCTGGCGACCCAGCGCCACCGCGCCCGCCACATTGATGCCGGAGGACAGGCCAAGGCACAGCCCTTCCTCGGCCAGCAGGCGGCGCACCCATTCCAGCCCCTCCTCGTCGGAAATGCGGAATTGCGTGTCGATCGGCGCGCCATCGAGATTGGCGGTGATGCGCCCCTGCCCGATGCCCTCGGCCACCGAAGTGCCTTCCGCCTTCAGCTCGCCATGGGCATAGTAATTATACAGCGCCGCGCCATGCGGATCGCTCAGCGCAATAGTGATGGTCTCGTCAAAGGCCTTCAGCCCCATGCCGACCCCGGCGATGGTGCCGCCCGTGCCCGCCGCGCAGGTGAAGCCATCGATGCGGCCTTCCATCTGCTTCCAGATCTCCGGCGCGGTGCTTTCGATATGGGCCTTGCGGTTGGCGGTATTGTCGAACTGGTTGGCCCAGATCGCCCCTTCCGTCTCCTCGGCCAGCCGCCGCGAGGTATGCACGAAATGGCCGGGATTGCTAAAAGGGGCGGCGGGCACCAGCACCAGCTCGGCCCGCAGCGCGCGCAGCGTGTCCATCTTCTCGCGGCTCTGCGTCTCGGGCATGACGATCACCGTCTTGTAACCCAGCGCGTTGGCCACCAGCGCCAACCCAATGCCGGTGTTGCCCGCCGTGCCCTCGACAATGGTGCCGCCGGGCTTCAGCGCCCCGCGCGCCTCGGCGTCGCGAACGATCCACAGCGCCGCCCGGTCCTTCACCGAGGCGCCGGGGTTGGAAAATTCGCACTTGCCCCAGATTTCGCAACCCGCGGCCTCGCTCGGCCCGTTCAGCAGAACGAGCGGCGTGTTGCCAATGAGGTGAAGTGTGTCGGTGTGAACAGGAAGAGCAGTCAT
>CAIWFP010000130.1 GCA_903911985.1 uncultured Sphingomonadales bacterium | reverse complement strand
TGGCGACAAGTGGGAGCGGGCGATTGCCGCGAACCTTGAAGCCGATGCGCCGTATCGATAGGGGCCAGGCCGAACCATGATCCAAGCTCTTGCCTTCTATCTTTTCGCCGCGCTGGCCGTGCTTTCGGGCGTGATGGTGATTACCGCGAAGAACCCGGTGCATTCCGTGCTGTGGCTGATCCTCGCCTTCTTCAACGCCGCCGGGCTGATGATCCTCGTCGGCGCCGAATTCATCGCCATGCTGCTGGTGATCGTCTACGTCGGCGCGGTCGCGGTGTTGTTCCTGTTTGTGGTGATGATGCTCGACATCGATTTTGCCACGCTGCGGGCCGGTTTCATCAGGAACTTTCCGCTGGGCGTGGCCATTGCGCTGGTGCTGCTGGCCGAGCTGGTGCTGGGCATCGGCGCTGGCCGGGCGGGCGCGCTGAAGTTGGGCACGCCCGATCCCGCCACCGCGCCGCTGGCGGGGGTGAGCAATACCGAGGCCATCGGCACGCTGCTTTACACGCGCTATCTGTTCCTGTTCGAGGCTTCGGGCCTGATCCTGCTGGTGGCGATGATCGGCGCGATTGTGCTGACCCACCGCCAGCGCAGCGGTGTGCGCGGGCAGAACGTCGCGCGCCAGAATGCCCGACGGCCTGAAGAGGCCACCGTGAACCAGAGCCCCGAAGTGGGTTCTGGCGTGAAGCTGTGAGGGCCCGCAAATGATCGGCATCGAACATTACGTCGTTGTCAGCTCGATCCTGTTCGTGCTGGGCGTCCTGGGGATTTTCCTCAACCGCAAGAATGTCATCATCATCCTGATGGCGATCGAACTGATCCTGCTGGCGGTGAATATCAATTTTGTCGCCTTCAGCGCCTTCCTGCATGATCTGGTGGGGCAGGTCTTCGCCATGTTCGTGCTGACCGTGGCGGCGGGCGAGGCGGCCGTGGGGCTTGCCATTCTCGTCATCTACTTCCGTCGCCGCGGCTCGATCGCGGTTGACGATGCCAACCACATGAAAGGGTAACGCCCGTGCAGCCGATCCTTTTCATTGTTTTCCTGCCCTTGCTGGCGGCGATTATCGCCGGGTTCAGTAACAAGGCGCTGGGCCATACGCTGCCCCGGCTGATCACCACGGGGGCGCTGTTTGCCTCCTGCGCATTGAGCTGGCCGATCTTCCTGTCGTTCATCGCCGGGCATGCCGAGCCGAGCGTGACGCCGGTGCTGATGTGGCTGCATTCGGGCACGCTGAACTTCAACTGGGAGCTGCGGGTCGATACGCTCACCGCCGTGATGCTGGTGGTGGTGACAACCGTGTCGGCGCTGGTCCACCTCTATAGCTGGAGCTATATGAGCGAGGATCCCGATTGTCCGCGTTTCTTCGCCTATCTCAGCCTGTTCACCTTCGCGATGCGATGCTGGTGACCGCCAACAACCTTGTGCAGATGTTCTTCGGCTGGGAAGGGGTGGGGCTCGCGTCCTACCTGCTGATCGGCTTCTGGTTCCGCAAGCCCTCGGCCTGCGCCGCCGCGATCAAGGCCTTTGTGGTCAACCGCGTGGGCGACCTTGGCTTCATGATGGGGATTTTCGGCACCTATCTGGTGTTCGGCACGGTGGATATTGCGACCATCCTGCATATGGCCCCGGGCATGGCGGGCAGCACCATCGGCTTCCTCGGCGGCCGGTTTGATACGATGACCGTGCTGTGCATTCTGCTGTTCATCGGCGCGATGGGCAAATCGGCGCAGCTGGGTCTGCACACATGGTTGCCCGACGCGATGGAAGGCCCAACGCCGGTCTCCGCGCTGATCCACGCCGCCACCATGGTGACCGCGGGCGTGTTCATGGTGTGCCGCCTGTCGCCCATGTTCCAGACCAGCCCGGTGGCGCTGGAGGTGGTGACCGTGGTCGGCGCGGCGACCTGCTTCTTTGCCGCGACGGTGGGCACCAGCCAGTGGGACATCA
>CAIWFP010000129.1 GCA_903911985.1 uncultured Sphingomonadales bacterium | reverse complement strand
GGGTCAGGCCGCCGGCACCCGTTTCCTGCGCGGCGGCCATCGCCACCGGGTGGTGATCGGCAAGGACACCCGGCTGTCGGGCTATATGCTGGAAAACGCGCTGGTCGCCGGCTTCACCAGCGTGGGCATGGATGTGGTGCTGACCGGGCCGCTGCCCACCCCGGCCATCGCCATGCTCACCCGCGAGTTGCGCGCCGATGTCGGCGTGATGATCTCGGCCAGCCACAACCCCTATGAGGACAATGGCATCAAGCTGTTCGGTCCCGATGGCTTCAAGCTCTCCGACGAGGACGAGGAGGCGATCGAGGCGATGCTGGCGCAGGACATGCCGCTGGCGGATAGCCCGCTGATCGGCCGGGCCCGCCGTATCGAGGATGCGCGGGGCCGCTATATCCACGCGGTGAAGGGCTCGCTGCCCGACAATATCCGCCTTGATGGCCTCAAAATCGTCGTCGATTGCGCCAATGGCGCGGCCTATCAGGTGGCCCCTTCCGCCATTTGGGAGCTGGGCGCGGAAGTGGTGGCGGTGGGCGTTTCACCCAATGGCACCAACATCAACCACCGCTGCGGCTCCACCCATCTCGATCTGGTGAAGGAAACCGTGGTGGCCAGCGGCGCCAATATCGGCATTGCACTCGATGGCGACGCCGACCGGCTGATCGTGGTGGATGAAAAGGGCAAGACCGTGGACGGCGACCAGCTGATGGCGCTGATCGGCACACGGCTGGCGGCGCAAGGCGAGTTGCGCGGCGGCGGCGTTGTGGCCACGGTTATGTCCAACCTCGGGCTGGAGCGTTATCTGCAAGGGCAGGGCCTCGACCTGATCCGCGCCAAGGTGGGCGACCGCCATGTGCTGGAACGCATGAAAAGCGGCGGCTATAATGTCGGCGGCGAGCAATCGGGCCACATGATCCTGCTCGACCACGCCACTACCGGCGATGGCACCATCGCGGCGCTGCAGGTGCTGGCGGCGCTGGTGCAAACCGGCAAGCCCGCCAGCGAGCTGCTCCATTTTTTCGACCCTGTGCCGCAACTGCTGAAAAACGTGCGCTTTTCCGGCGGCCAAAATCTTAAGGGGGGGCCCCTGGAGGCTGCCAGCGTGCAAAAAGTCATCGCCGATGCCGAAGGCCAGCTGGCCGGGCGCGGGCGTCTGGTCATCCGCCCCTCGGGCACGGAGCCGGTGATCCGGGTGATGGCCGAAGGCGACGACGAGGCCGAGGTGCATGCGGTGGTGGATGCCATCTGCGATGCCGTGGCGCAGGCCGCGGCCTGACAGGTTGATAACGGCAGGCGCCGGTTCTATATTCTATTTGCCCCGGCGCCGGGGGAGTGGTCCCGCGCCAATCCGGTGACACCTTGAGTCCTCCGTCACCGGCGGGGCTTTTCCTTCCCCATCGCGGCGAAATGCGGGGCGCCACAGAAAGGGCTGGACCGATGCTGGAAATGCGCCCCGATTGCGAGAAATGCGGGCAGGATCTGCCCGCCGAGGACCCCGGCGCCTTCATCTGCAGCATGGAGTGCACCTTCTGCGCCGAATGCGCCGATGCGCTGGACGAGCTATGCCCCAATTGCGGCGGCGAACTGCTCGACCGGCCCACCCGGTCGCGCAAGCTGCACGCCAGCCATCCGCCCGCCACCCAGCGCCACTTCGCCGGGTGAGCCCGCCCGGTCCTCCCCGCATTCTGGCGATCGGCGGGTCAGACCCCTCGGGCAGCGCCGGCATTCAGGCCGATATCAAAACCATCACCATGCTCGGCGGCTATGCGATGACGGCGATTACCGCCGTTACCGTGCAGAACACGCTGGGCGTTTCCAGCGCCAATCCCCTTCCGCCCGCGCTGGTGGGCGAACAGATCGATGCCTGCCTGTCGGACATCG
>CAIWFP010000128.1 GCA_903911985.1 uncultured Sphingomonadales bacterium | reverse complement strand
CAGACCCCGACCGTGGGCGTGGTGGTTGATGGTGTGACCATCGGCACCAACACCGGTCAGCTGCAGGATGTGTTCGACATCGGCCAGATCGAAGTGCTGCGCGGGCCGCAGGGCACCCTGTTCGGCGCCAACACCATCGGCGGCGTCATCCTGATCGATCGCACCAAGCCGACGATGGAAACCGGCGGCAAGGCCGAATTCAGCTATGGCCAGTGGAACACCTGGAGCGGCAAGGCTCTGGTCAACTTCGGCGATGGCGCCAACTGGGGCGTGAAGGCCTGGTATTATCACAACCAGTCCGACGGCTATTATTACAACATCAACACCCATGCGAACACGGGTGGCGGCAAGGACGACAGCTATGGCGCCTCGCTGCTTTACAAGCCTGCGGGTTCGGGCTTCGACGGCCAGTTGACGGTCGAAAATCTGGTGCAGTCGTTCACCCCGGTGAACAGCACCCTGACCACCTCGGCTGATGCGTTCAGCGCCTTTATCCCGGCCGCTCCCGACCTCTACACCGTTTCCGATCAGCCGACCCACAGCAGCTATCACGCTCCTGCCGCCACGCTGAAAATGAATTATGACGCCGGCGGCATCAAGCTGACGTCGATCACCGGCTGGCGCCACACCCATGAGGACCAGACCCAGGACTTCGCCACCGATGGCTTCTACTATGTTCTGCGTCGCCAGCACTACACCCAGTTCAGCCAGGAGCTGCGCGCCGCCGGCAAGATTACCCCATCGATCGACTATGTCGTCGGCGGCTACTACTTCTCCTCGCATTACGACCTGACCCAGTGGACGGGTATCGGCGGGGGCGGCCCGGCCCTGAACACCACCACTACCCCGAGCGATGTTGCGCCCGGCGAGCAGGTGGTTCACGGCCACACCCAGTCCTATGCCATGTTTGGCGACTTCAACTGGGCCTTCGCGCATAATTTCCGCCTCACCTTCGGCGGTCGCTGGTCGCATGACATCAAGAAGCTGGATAACGGCTTCTACAACGTTGTTGCCGGTGCGGATACGACCTTTGGCCTGGTGGGCAGCGGTGACGCCAGCTTCTCCAAGTTCACCCCCAAGGTGGGCATCGACTGGCGGCCTGACCGCGACACCATGGTCTATGCCAGCTGGTCGCGCGGCTATCGCTCGGGTGGCTTCAGCCCGCGCGCCGCAACGGCGGAAACGGCCAGCACGCCGTTCCAGCCCGAGACGGTCGACTCCTACGAAATCGGCGGCAAGTTCGACCTCCTGGACCGCAAGCTGCAGGTGAACCTTGCGGCCTTCATGTCCGATTACAAGAACATGCAGCAGAACCTGACCCTTCCGGGCGGCCCCACCGGCAACCAGACGATTACCGGCAACGTTCCGGGCGGCGCGCTGATCAAGGGTATCGAGGCTGACGCGACCCTGCGTCCGACCGCCGGCCTGAAGCTCACCGCGACAGCGGCCCTGACGGACTCGCACTTCCGCCACTTCGTCACCAACGGTGTTGCGGCGGCTCCCAACAACGCGCCGTGTACTGCCGGTGTGGACTGCACTTACAGCCTTGTTCCCTACAACTACTCGGCGAATAATCTGATCTACGCGCCGAAGTTCTCGGGTTCGATTAGCGCCGAATACACCATGCCGACCGAATTCGGTAAGGTGGTCACCTCGGTTGGGCTGCGTCACATCAGCCCCTATGACGAGCAGATCTCGATCGGTGGCATCAGCGGCGATCTGGTGAACGGGCCTATCTCCGTTCTCGGCAATGCGCCGCGCGTTCGTACCGGCACCCAGAATTTGCTGGATGCCGCCGTGACCTTCGATTTCAAGATGGCTGACAAGGACGCCTACTTCCGCGTCTTCGGTCGCAATCTTGCCAATACCCACACCACCACCGCGGCCTTTACCGTGGCGGGCCTGTGGGGCTTTGGTTCGGCGGTCGAGCCGCGCACCTATGGCGCGACGGTTGGCGTGAAGTTCTGATCTTGTCTCACTGAAAACCCGGGGGGCGTGGTGGCATATCCACCGCGCCCCCCATTCTATTGGAGGAATGCATGGCGCGGTTAGCAGGCAAGGTTGTGTTGATCACTGGCGGGGCATCCGTGCCCGGGCTCGGCAGCGCCACCGCACACCGGTTCGCCCGGGAAGGCGCGGTGGTATACGTTACCGATCGCGATGGTTCCGGTGCCGCCCTGGTTGCCCAGGCGATCCGCGATGCCGGCGGTCAGGCCCACGCCATGGAGCATGACGTCACCAGCGAGGCGGATTGGGACAGGGTCATGGCGGCGATCGAGGCCGCGCATGGCGGGCTGGATGTCTTGGTCAACAATGCCGGTATCGCGGTGCTGCGGTTGATTGGCGAACTCACCACCGCCGACTGGCTGCTGCAGAACGACGTAAATCTGAACAGCGTGTTCCACGGCACGAAGCGGGCCGTTCTGGCCATGCGCAAGGCGGGCAAGGGCGGTTCCATCATCAATATTTCGTCGGTGGTGGGGCAGGTTGGTGTGCCGGCCTGCGGTGCCTATGCCGCGGCCAAGGGCGGTGTCCGCCTGTTTTCAAAATCGGTCGCGGTTGAGTGCGCGCGCGAGGGAATAAGGATCAACACCGTGCATCCCGGCATGATCCTCACCAATATGCAGGACGTTGCCGAGGAAGATAACGCGGCAAACTACGAGGCGACGCTGGCCCTGATCCCGATGGGCAGGATGGGCGAGCCGGACGACATCGCCAATATGAACCTGTTTCTCGCCTCGGACGAGGCCAAATATATCACCGGGGCCGAGTTTACCGTTGATGGCGGGATGATCGCCCAATAATCCGGCCCAATATTCCGGCCAATATTTCGGCCAATATTTCGGGGCCGAAAACTGAAAAACCCCCAACGGGCGCAAGGCCTGTTGGGGGTTTTGCCGTTACACGCGGTGGATATTGCGAAAGCTGCGGCTGGCGAACAGCCATTGCCCATCGATGCGGACGCAGACATCCTCGTAGACGCCGCGATCGCGCTTGGTCACGCCATCCTGATCATAGACCTCCGAGGTATAGCTGCGCACGATTGCCCGGTCACCCGAGACCTCGATCGAGCCCGGCCATGCCTCGAACATGATCCCGGGATAGGCCTTCATCGCCTCGACCCACATGGCGACAATCGCCTCGCGGCCCTTGGTCGTGCCGATCTCCGGATAATCGGGCAAGGACCATTCGGCATCGGGCGCCCAGGTGGCGCCCCAGGCCACGGCATCGCACCGGGTTACCGCATCGGCATAGGTATCAAACAGGTCGCGAATGGCGAGGCGGTCCTCGGCTGGCCCGGTAAATGGCATAATATAGTCTCCCGTGGTTTTCACGTCAGACTAGCCGAGCGCCGCGCCCCGGCAACCTGTGGGTTAGGCGAGGTTCACAGGATGACAGGTTCACAGGATGACGGGCAGCTCGTCCATCGCCGGTGGCTGGTCGGGAATGGCAATCTCGATCATCCCGTCGGTCACCCGCAGGGGAAATTTCCGCAAATCGCGATAGGCCGCGCCAAGGCAGCGGCCCGTCGCCATGTCGAACCGGGCGCCGTGCAGCGCGCACATCACCGCGCCGCGCCTGATCCGTCCGGTCGAGAGCAGTGCCGCCTGATGGGTGCAGCGATCATTGACCGCATGCAGCCCGTCCTCGGTGCGGGCGACCAGCACGTGCCAGCCGGCAAGCTTGGCGGCGAGCTTGCCCTCGGCGGGGAATTCACTTTCGGCGATGAGCGGATGCCAGTTTTCTTGCACGTCGGACCTGTCAGAATGTGATGGTGGTGAGAATGTCGCCACCGTGATAGCCGCGCGCCGCCTCGGCGACCATCGCATAAAATTCGCTCAATACCGGCACCGGCTTATAAAGTTCCAGCATATGGCCATAGGCACAAGTGGTATCGACAAAGGCAAAGACAAAGCCATCCAGCATCTCGCTGCGCTGCGCCGTGGCAAAGCCCGCATCCGCAAGCCGCGCGGCCTCGGCGTCGACATCGTCGACAAACAGGGCGGCATGATGCAGGCCCCAGCGACCCGATCCTTGCGGATAGAGATCGCGCAAGGCCGAGGGGCCGGGATTGTTCTGCTGGACAAACTCCACCATCACCCCGCCCCACTGGCCATAGGCCGAGCTATGGTCAAACGCCGTCTCGCGCCCACGATAGCGCGAGGAGCGCAGCGGAATGTTGTCGGCAATGAAATAGGGCCCCGAGCCGAACTGGCCATGATGCGCCAGCGCCGCCGCCCGCACATCCGGACAGAAATAGGCCAGTTGCCGGATTGGCAGGTTCGGCGCGGCCGGCGTCACAAGGTGCTGCCGCCATCAATGCGGAATTCCGCGCCCGTGGCAAAGGCGGATTCGTCCGAGGCCAGATAGGTCGCCAGCCCGGCAATCTCCTCG
The DNA here is from genome assembly GCA_903911985.1 of uncultured Sphingomonadales bacterium. GTDB lineage: Bacteria > Pseudomonadota > Alphaproteobacteria > Sphingomonadales > Sphingomonadaceae > Novosphingobium. The sequence goes on along the minus strand of CAIWFP010000128.1, from coordinate 5,059 downwards.
GGCTTGCCCAGCCGCCCGATCGGGTGCGTGGCCACCCATGAGGCGTAAAGCCCATCCGGGTCGGCGGACTGTGCCATCACCTTGTCGAGGATGGGGGTGTGGATCGCGCCGGGGTGGATGGAGTTGCAACGGATGCCATAGGCCTGTTCGGCAAAATGCAGGGCGCAGGATTTGGTCATATGGGTGACCGCCGCCTTGGCCGCGTTATAGGCCACCAGATTGCCCTGCGCGCGCACGCCGGTCATCGAGGACATGTTGATGATCGATCCCCCATGCGGGCGCATGTGGGGGATGACATGTTTGCAACCGAGAAACACGCCGACCACATCGATCTCGAATTCATGCATGAGCTGCGCCAGGGTGACCTCCTCGATGCTGCCCAGCGTGGTGATCCCGGCATTGTTGACGAGTACATCGAGGCCATCGCAACTGGCGAAGGCCGCCAGCCATTGGCCCTCGTCGGCAACATCCAGCCGGACGAACCGGGCCGCGTCACCCAGCTCCCTGGCGAGGGCCTCGCCGCCGGTAACATCGATATCGGCGATGACGACACTGGCCCCCTCGGCGACGAAACGGCGGACGATCGCCTCGCCCAGTCCGGACGCTCCGCCGGTGACGAGAGTGCGCTTGCCCTGCAGCCTGCCGTTCATGTTCATCCCCTTCAGACCCGGACCAGCGTTTTGCCGGTCGTCTGCCCCGACATCAGCGCGATAAAGGCCTCGGGCAGCTTTTCGAACCCCTCGCGCACGGTGGCCAGTGGCTTCAGCCGCCCATCCGCCGCCAGCGAGTCCAGCTCGCTCTGGGCGCGATCGAGCACCTCGGGGTGGTCATAGGTCAGAAAGCCACGGATCGAGACCCGGTTGACCACGAGCTGCCACAGATTTTGAATGCCATGGGGATGGTCGGCGTCATTGTACTGGGCGATCATCCCGCACAGCGCGATGCGGCCATGCAGGCGCATCAGCGGCAGCACCGCGTCGAGCGTCTCGCCCCCGACATTGTCGAAATAGACGTCGATCCCGTCAGGGGCCGCCGCGCGGATGGCAGCGGTAAGATCATCGGTCGCCCGGTAGTCGATCACCGCATCCGCGCCCAGATCGCTGACAATCCGGGTCTTGTCGGCAGAGCCCGCCAGTCCGATAACCCGGCATCCGGCAGCCTTGGCCAGTTGCACCACCGTGCTGCCGGTGGCGCCGGCGGCGGCGCTGACCAGCACGGTATCGCCAGCCTTTGCCTTGCCAATCTCGAACAGCCCGACCCAGGCGGTAAGCCCCACCGGCCCCAGCGCGCCCATGTAATGTTCCAGAGGCACCCCAGCGGCGGCATTGACCCTCTCGAGCCCCAGCGCATCGGCGCGCACCACATAATGATCGGACCATGTGGCAAAGGTGCGCAAAAGCGAGCCGACCGGCCACTCCGGATTGTGCGATTCAACCACCTCGCCCAGCGACATGCCGTTGATCGGCGCGCCGATGGCCACCGGCGGCAGATAGCTCGGCCGATCATCCAGAAAACCACGGATGGCCGGGTCAAGCGAGCAAACCCGCATTTTGACCAGCATTTGGCCGGGCCCCGCCACCGGCATCGGCGCGGTCGCGAGCGCGAAATCCGAAATCTTGGGTATGCCTTGCGGGCGGCGGGTCAGGATGATCTGGCGAATGGTTTCCATGGAAATGTCCTTAGCCTGCATGGGCCGAACGGGGGGCTAGCCATATCGCTAGGTTTCGCGGCAGGCCGATTCAACCGACACCCTGTTACAAATACGCAAGGAGAGGAACCCACCATGACCATGTCCGCCGAAGCCATAGAGCAGCTTGTCGATGATCTTTACACCGCGACCGGCGAGGGCGATTGGGACAGGGCGGCGGCGATGCTGACCGATGACTTCTTTATCACAGAGGCGGAAACCGTGCCGATGGCCGGGGTCTATCGTGGCGAGAATGCCTTGAAGGACCTCTACATCAAGGTGATGGGCATGATGGATGTCGCCGCGCTGGACCGGGTGCAGACCACGGTTGGCGGCGATTATGCGGTGACCATTCTCTCCTTCCGCTTCAAGGATCCTGCCCTGGCCCCGGCCGAACTGTGCGAATTGTACCGCTTTCGCGACGGCAAGGTTTGCGAGATCCGGCCCTATTATTTCAATCCCCGCACCGTGGAGGCCGCCTGCGCGGCAAAGTGAGCCACGCGCCGACGCCGGACTTGCCGCCTGTTGGGGGCTGGCAGTCCGGTATCGGGGGCGCTCAATCAACTGCCGTGTTGCCCCCGTCACTGTTGGGGGCATCTTACCGGCTACGCGGAAACAAAAAGGCATTATCGACCCGCGGCATGCCGATCCTGCGGTAGAATTCCAGCGAAGCGGGCGCCGAAAGCAGCAGGAGCATGCATTCCTCGCCCGCCAGCTCCCGCGTCAGATCGATCAGCCTCGTGCCGATGCCCTGCCCCTGAACGGCGCGGTCGACCGCCAGATCCGCCAGATAGCAGGCATAGGCGTGGTCGGTGATTGCGCGCGCGATGCCGAGGATGGTGCCGCTCGCCTCATCCCGCGCGGTGACCAGCAGGCTGGCGCCTTTCAGCATTCTTGCCAGCCGGGGCAAATCATCCGCCGGTCGCCGCCCGGCCAGACCGGAGCGATGGAGTATATCGGCGAATTCGGCGGCGGTGATGGTGTCGGGCTGATAGCTTATGGCCATGGCAAACTCGCGCCTCAGTCGCGAAAGACGACGGTTTTGGAGCCGTTGAGCAGCACCCGCTGATCCAGATGATATTGCAGCGCGCGCGCCAGCACCCGCCGCTCGATATCGCGACCCTTGCGCACAAGGTCTTCCGGGCTGTCGGCATGGCTGATCCGCTCGACATCCTGCTCGATGATCGGCCCCTCGTCGAGATCGGCGGTCACGTAATGGGCGGTCGCGCCAATCAGCTTCACCCCGCGGGCATGGGCCTGATGGTATGGCTTGGCGCCCTTGAACCCGGGCAGGAACGAATGGTGGATATTGATGCAGCGGCCCGAAAGCCATCCGGCCAGATCATCCGACAGAATTTGCATATAGCGCGCCAGCACCACCAGATCCGCCCCCGTCTGCGTGACGATCGTCTTGATCCGCGCCTCCTGCTCGGGCTTGTGGTCCTTGGTGATGGGCAGATGGTGGAAGGGAATCTCGCCAAAGGAGAGGTTGGTATAGGTTTCGCGCGGGTGGTTGGAGATGATCCCCACCACATCCATGCGCAATTCACCCGTGCGCCAGCGATAGAGCAAATCGGCCAGGCAATGGTCGAACCTGGAAGCGAGCAGCAACACTTTCGCCCGCCGGTCCGAGGGTGTCATCTGCCAGCGCATGTCATAGCTTGTGGCAAGGGTCGCCATCGCCTCGGTCAGCGCGGGAAGCGCGGCGGCATCGGCCAGATCGATGACGATGCGGGTGAAGAAGGTGCCGGTATCCCGGGCATCAAACTGCTGGGCTTCCTTGATGTCCCCCCCATGCAGGAAGATGGCATTGGTGACATGGGCCACGATACCCGGCTGGTTTGGACACGACAGGGTCAGCAGCAGCGATATGCCGCCTGAAGCACTTTGGCCTGAAGCACTTTGGCCCGACGCAGTTTGTTCGGCAGGGATGGGCGCGGAGGTGTTGGGGGCGGTCATGGGGTTTTTCAGCGTCCTGATGGTCACAAGGTGGCGGCGGTTGTCGTCAGCCAGTGCTGGAAACTTTCGCCCAGACTGCGGAACACGGCGACCTCATAGGTGGGTGCGGCATCGATCTGGCGGATGATCACGCCGATATGGGCGATCACCGTCACCGCGACGCTGCCCGGGGCGAAGGCGGGCGGGGTAAAATCCACAAAGGCGCCGCGCTGCAACAGTCGCGTCGCCCCGGCTCCATTGATGCGGAACACGCGATAGCTGCTCGATACGTCGGTTACCGAGGCAAGGCCGGCAAGGGTGGCGGCAAGGCCATCGGCCCATTCCGGCGAGGGCGTATCACACCGCGCCAGCCATGTGCCCGGCCCGGTGCCGATCAGCGCCAGATCGGCGTCGCCGGTCCAGCTCGGCGTGGCGGGCGCGGCAAGGCCGAGAGCCTGCCCGATCGCTTCCGCGCCGATCCCCTTGCGGGCCATGACGGCAACGAGGCCAAAGCCGGCAATCTCGGTAATCTGCTCGGTGATCTGCAGGGGCTCAACCACGGACGCGCACTCCTTCCGGATCGACAAAAACGGGCGCGCACACTTCGGCCAGAACATCGCCGCCCCGCACGGGATCATGTACCACCACCCGCTCGCCATGCCGCGATGGGCCATGCGCCAGCAAAGCCAGCGCGATGGCGTGGTCCAGAGTGGGCGAGAAGCAGGCCGAGGTGACATGGCCCTGATCATTGGCGGCAACGGGTTTGGCCCCCGGGGGCAGAAGATGCGCGCCGGCGCGGATGCGCTCGCCGGGATTGACCGGTTTGAGCCCCACGAGGGCGGGACGGGCGGGATCGGTGAGACCGGGCCGCCCGGCCATCACCCTCCCGATAAAATCCTTCTTGGTCGACATCATCCGGCCAAAGCCGAGGTCCTGCGCGGTGGTCTGGCCGTTCAGCTCGTTGCCGGCGGGGTGGCCCTTTTCAATGCGCATCACTCCCAGCGCCTCTGTGCCATAGGGGGTGGCGCCCGCCGCGTGCAGCTGGCGCGCCAGCTCCGCGCCATGCGGTGCGGGCACGCTGACCTCAAAGGCCAGCTCGCCTGAGAAGGAGAGGCGGTAGATGCGCGCGGGAATTTCCCCCCAGCGAAAGCGCCACGCGCCCATATAGGGCAGCGCCTCGTTCGAGAGATCAAGCTCCGGGAGAACCTTTGCCAGCGCAATCCGCGCACAGGGTCCGGCGACCGAGAAGGTGGCCCAATGCTCGGTGGTGGAGGTTGCCTGCACGTCAAGCTCTGGCCAGAGCACCCCCCGCGCGAAATCGATATGCTGCAGCACCCTTGCGGCATTGGCGGTGGTGGTGGTGAGGAAGAAATAGTCCTCGGCAAAGCGGGTGGTGGTGCCGTCGTCCATCACCATGCCATCCTCGCGCAGCAT
>CAIWFP010000127.1 GCA_903911985.1 uncultured Sphingomonadales bacterium | reverse complement strand
TCGCTCCACGGCAGATCGCGCTCGGGCGGCGAGTCGGAGAGCATGAACCAGCGGATGGCATCGGCGCCATATTTTGCCACGATCTCGTCCGGGTCCACCACGTTCTTCTTGGACTTGGACATCTTGATGACGCGACCGGTATCAATCGCCAAGCCGTCTGCTAGGCCGGTCTTGAAGATAAACTGATTGCCAACCCGTTCGATCTTAGCTGGCTCGTAGGTAATTGAAACACCCGCCGAGTTGGCAATGGGTTGAGCCTCTCCCTCATTCCAACGAACTGGATCCACCTCGCCCGGTGCAAACCAAATGGGCTGGCCATTGCCGGGGTCGGTGCGGCTATAGGTCTCATGCGTCACCATGCCTTGCGTGAACAGGCTGGCAAACGGCTCGGCCACATCGATCTTGCCGATGCGCTTGAGCGCCCGCGTCCAGAACCGCGCATAAAGCAGGTGCAAAATCGCATGCTCGATCCCGCCGATATACTGCCCCACCGGCAGCCAGCGGGCGATCTCGGCGGGGTCAAACGGCGCGTCCACCGGCTGGCTGGCAAAGCGCAGGAAATACCAGCTCGAATCGACGAAAGTGTCGAGCGTGTCGGTCTCGCGCCGCGCCGGAACCCCGCATTGCGGGCAATCGACATGCTTCCACGTGGGGTGGCGCTGCAGCGGATTGCCGGGAACGGAGAAATCAACATCCTCGGGCAGGGTGACGGGCAGGTGCTTCTTGGGCACCGGCACCACGCCGCAAACCTCGCAATGGATGAAGGGGATCGGCGTGCCCCAGTACCGCTGGCGCGAAACGCCCCAGTCGCGCAGGCGCCACACCGTCTTGCCCTCGCCCCAGCCCTCGGCCTCGGCGCGGGCGATGAGCGCGGGTTTGGCCTCGGCCACCTTCATGCCGGTGATGAAGCCTGAATTGACCAGCACCCCGTCGCCCGCCTCGGCCTCGCCGGCAAACGGCTTGTCGGCGTCTTCGGGGTCGGTGGCCACCACGCGGATGATCGGCAGGGCGTATTTTGTGGCGAATTCGAAGTCGCGCTGGTCGTGGCCCGGCACGGCCATAATCGCGCCGGTGCCATATTCCATCAGCACGAAATTGGCGATCCACACCGGCAGGGTCGCGCCCGCGATCAGCGGGTGGGCAACGGTCAGGCCGGTATCGAAGCCCAGCTTCTCGGCGGTCTCCAGCTCGGCGGCGGTGGTGCCACCCTGCTTGCACAATTCCACAAAGGCCTTCGCCTCCGCCGACTTGGCCGCGACGCCTTGCGCGATCGGATGATCGGCCGCCACAGCCACGAAGCTGGCGCCGAAGATGGTGTCGGGCCTTGTGGTGTAGACCTCGATCTCGCCATCGAAATTCGCGCCCTTGAACCGGCACTGCGCGCCCTGCGATTTGCCGATCCAGTTCTCCTGCATCACCCGCACCTTCTCGGGCCAGCTGTCGAGATGGGAAAGGCCTTCCAGCAGTTCATCGGCAAAATCGGTGATCTTGAGGAACCACTGCGAGAGCTTGCGCTTTTCAACCAGAGCGCCAGAGCGCCAGCCGCGCCCATCAATCACCTGCTCGTTAGCCAGCACCGTATGGTCAACAGGGTCCCAGTTGACCGCGCTTTCCTTGCGATAGACCAGATCGTGGGCATAAAGGTCGAGGAACAGCGCCTGCTCGTGGCCGTAATATTCCGGCTCGCAGGTGGCGATCTCGCGGCTCCAGTCGAGCGCGAAGCCGAGGCGCTTCAATTGCGCCTTCATGTTGGCGATGTTTTCGCGCGTCCAGCCGCCGGGGTGCACGCCCTTTTCCATCGCGGCGTTTTCGGCCGGCATGCCAAAGGCGTCCCAGCCCATCGGGTGCAGCACCTCAAAGCCCCGCATCGCCTTGTAGCGGGCCAGAACGTCGCCCATCGTGTAATTGCGCACATGGCCAATATGGATGCGCCCCGATGGATAGGGAAACATCTCCAGCACATAGGTGCGGGTTTTTTGGCTGGCATCATCGGCGCGGAAACACTGGGCCTCGTCCCACGCGCGCTGCCAGCGCCCGTCGGCCAGAGACGGATCGAAACGTTCACTCATAAAACAACCTGTCTGCCAGACCGACCGGGACCCCGTGCGGGCGCTGAATTAGCTGGCGCTGGCGGCACAGGGGTCCGGTATTGGGGATTAGCGCTGGATACCACCGCGACGCAGATCGCGCGCCTTGGTGAGGATGACATCCTCCAGCCGCTGCGTGGTGGCGGCCTGCACGGGAGCTTCCACCCACACGCCGTTTTGCGCGACCTGACGGCTGGCCGAAACCCGCAGGGCATCGGCGCGCAGGTCCTTGTCGAGGATGGTGACGGTCACCTTCATCCGCTCGGCCGGATTGCCGGGGTTGGAATACCAGTCGGTCACGATGACGCCGCCCGTGCTGTCGGTCTGAACCAGCGGCATGAACGAAAGCGTATCGAGGCTGGCGCGCCACAGGTAGGAATTGACGCCGATGGTGGTGATGTCGCTGGGCGGCAACACATTGCCCGAGCGAATCACCCGGTGATGGTGAATATGGAACAGCCCGTCGGGCAGATGAATGGGACTATGAACGCCATGCGCGCAGCCGCCGAGCCCCAGCACGAGGGCGACCGCAAGGCCGGCACGGGCCGAAAAGGCAAGCAGGGGGCGCTTGGAGGCTATTGGGCCAGAAGCTGGTGCAGCAGTCATCGTCGTTCCAAATCCCATTTTCGTGGCGCCTTGGCCCGGCACCGGCCTAACCCGGCCAGACATACCCCTCACGAGAAGGGGCAGGCCAAAGCAGAGTATCTTCCCAGCCTCTATAGCCGCCGTCACGATTGCGGCAAGTGGGCTCGCTCGTTAGTGCCACCGGCGCACCGCCAATCGGGACGCCACGGCCCCCGCCCAAGGCGCCCAAAGGCGTGAACCCGCCGTGAATAGCATGGTGAATAGCCGGACGGTGGCCCGCCCATAACGGCGTCCATTCCCGGTTCATCTGACAGCGCACATGACGGGGGGACATTGCCGATGACGCATGGCTTTGCGGCTGGCGGGAATTGGTGTAAATTCGCGGGCGCGGCTGTTCGGGCGCAACCCGCATGGCGCCAACGCGCCGCCAGACGAAGGGAAGGTCGGGCACAGAACATGGCAATACCCCGGCGCATCACACCGGTTACCGAAATCACCCCGGGCATGGTTATCGCCGGGGCGGTGCTGGTGCTTGCCCTGCCCAGTGCCGTGCTGGCCTTCTCCAACCGCGTCGATATCACCACGGTAGGCAGCGGCGCGCCGCACACCATGGGCGACTATTCCGGCGGCTCGCTCGATTCCCGTCTCGCGGAGGCGCTGTCGGCGCGGCCCGCGGGCAAGGGACCATTGTTCCGCTTTACGCCCGCCGGGCTTGCCACGCGGCCGGACCGTTCCGTCACCGTGGCGGTGCGGGTTGATCGGGAAACCGCCCGGTCGATCATCGTGCATGCGCCAAGCCGCCCCCCCTCCTCCGGTGTTCCACTCGGGCTTGCCGCCTACAATCTGGGCGTATCGCGCGGTTATCAGGGTTTTGGTGGCGCGGGCTTCACCCTGCCGGGCGAGGCCAGCAAGCAGGACATGCCCGATCTGTCGGCCTATTCACTGGCCGATGGCAACACAGCCAGCGGGGCGGGGCCGCGTCTGGCGCCGCGAATCCAGCTGGGCGAGCATGATCGCCCCGGCCGCGCGCCGCGCACGCTGGAAAGTGTCGGCGAGCAGAGCGTGGATCTGGGCGGCAGCTACCGCCTCACCCGCAATATCGACGTTACCGCCGGGGTGCGCTATTCGCAGGATCGCGACCGGCTGACCCCGCCCGCCGAAACCAAGACCGACAATCAGGCGGTCTATGTCGGCACGCAGTTCCGCTTTTAGGACGTTTTCCGTTCAAGCTGGCGCGAATGAAAAAGCGACGCTCAATCGCCGCGCGGGCTGGTCGCGGCCTCCGACGCCGAACGATCAGAAACCGCTCTGGCCCGGCCGGCACCAAACCGCGCCCATCCCCTTAGAATGCCGCGAAAATCTCAGATCCACAACCGTATGGATGCTTGCGGCCATTCCGGCAAAAGCCTAGCGTCACCCTTGGAAAAACCAGCCAGGGAGCAGGGGATATGACGAGGGTGGCAATCGTGACCGGTGGCACGCGGGGCATTGGCGAGGCAATCAGTCTGGCGCTTCGCGATCAGGGCTTTCTGGTGGTCGCTAATTACGCGGGCAATGTGGAAAAAGCCAAGGAGTTCACCACCCGCACCGGCATCGCCGCCTATCGCTGGGACGTTGGCGACCATGAGGCCTGCATCCACAATTGCAACGACGTTGCCGCCACCTTTGGGCCCATCGGCGTGGTGGTGAACAATGCCGGTGTCACCCGCGACGGCGTGCTGCACAAAATGAGCTTCGAGGACTGGAACGAGGTGATCCGCGTCAATCTGGGCGGCTGCTTCAACATGGCCAAGGCCACCTTCCCCAGCATGCGCGAGCGCGGCTGGGGCCGCATCGTCAACATCGGCTCGGTCAACGGGCAGGCGGGCCAATATGGTCAGGTCAACTATGCCGCCGCCAAATCGGGCATCCACGGCTTCACCAAGGCGCTGGCGCAGGAAGGCGCCAAGTTCGGCGTGACCGTCAACGCCATCGCGCCGGGCTATATCGACACCGACATGGTGGCCGCCGTGCCCGCCCCGGTACTGGAAAAGATCGTCGCGAAAATCCCCGTCGGCCGCCTCGGCCATGCCAGCGAGATCGCCCGCGGCGTCGCCTTCCTGTGCAGCGAGGACGCCGCCTTCATCACCGGCTCGACCATGAGCATCAACGGCGGGCAGCATATGTATTGATTTTTGGGGGTGGGATTAAGGTGCGAGGGACTCGTCCCTCGCGCTCCCTTTCCCTTATGCGTTATATACAAATCAATCAGTTGCGCGATAATGACGGACCTGGCCCTAGGCACCTAGCCGAGCGGCTTCGACCCCTGCGTATAGCAAAAACATTGCCATGCCCGCCCATAACGCCGCCTGAATCCAGTAGAGGATGGGACTCTCTTCACGGTTAAAGGAGGAATACTTGCCGGGCATTATTCCGGTCCCGAACCCATGCCACAATGCCCAGCAACAACAGCCGGACAAAACCCAAAGAAAACCAACCACCATTTTCCCGCCCCTACAATCGACGTGGCACCCAAGATATTAGCCCACATTTCCCAGATGCGAATGGGAAAATCTGGCAATTTTGGCAGTATAGTGTAGCAATATCAGCATGATATTTGGTCTTGAGGGCTGATTTTATGGCGCACCCGGCGGGTGAAGCGGAAACGGGTGATTTGCGGGTC
>CAIWFP010000126.1 GCA_903911985.1 uncultured Sphingomonadales bacterium | reverse complement strand
TCTTCGCGCCTGCCTCCGCTTCCCGCAGCACCCCGATAATCTGCTCTTCTGTAAATCGTGATCGCTTCATCGTCCGTCCTTCTCTCAGGGCCGGACTCTAATCATTCTTGGATGGAAATCAGGGGGTCACGTCACCTGTCACAGCACATCGGACCGAATGCCTTCGTCCAGTTCATCATGGGGTGGGGCCGGCGGCTCCATCTCGTTAAATATGGCTCGCCCAAGTCCATACAATATGAACCCCTAGACTGTACGGCCGCGCCAAGATCGATCTGCTCAAGGCAAGGGTCATGGCCTACAATGACCCCGAGTTGGGCCTTGTCATGCAATTGATGAAGCCGGTCGTCGCCAAACTTATCGAGCGAGCCAATTTCCCCGTCGAACCCTTGACCCAGAAGGCTGAGGACCGCCTGTCGGACTGGCTGGTGAGGACCATCATCACGAATGAAGAGCAGATCAGGAACCGGCGGGATGATTTTGTGAATCTGCCGGAGTTGTAGGGGGGGGCAGCCCTCATGGCCACCGTTCCCAGCTAGCGAACGGCTTGCACTACCGCTGGTGCAATTGCTTTTGATCCTCTGTCCTGCGTCACTTTTGGGCCAGCGTCGATCGCACATCGGCCATAGATATGTAGACTCGAGTGGGGTTGTCGGGATCCTGCAAGGACTGGAAGCCCAGATCGGCGTAAAACTTCCATCGCCGCTCGAAATGATCATGCTGAAGCACATCAAGGACAATGGCCGCCGCTCCCATCTGCTCGGCAATGGTGGCGCAGCGTGTGATCGCATCGATCACGAGCGCCGTACCGAGTCCCCTACCTTGCATGCCTTCATGAACCGCCACCGCGCGAATGTAGATCACCGGAACATCCGGCACGCGCGCACGTTGCCACGCCTTTGGGCCGAGGTTGGATCGCACCGCCATAGCCCCGAGCGTGTAGAAACCCAGTACCGCACGATCAACGTCAGCCGTTGCCAGCCATGCCGTCACCATGCCGTCGCGGACCTGATCCGACAGGGAGGATTTCAGAAAATTGTCGATGGGCGGGAAGCCGCAAGAAAAGGCGCTGCGATCATGCAGCGCCTTGTCGAATTTGGCGATTGTCAGCGAGCGAGCTTCATTCGATGGTTCAGCCGGCATCCTTCAGAACGCCCTCCGATGCCTTCATCGCCTGCGCCAATCCAGGGACGACCTTCCCTGGCGCTGCAACAGCTGCCTGGAATGCATCGAAGGTTTCACGCGGCAGAATTGACAAGGCCATACGCTGCTCGACCTCCTGCGCACGCAGCAGTGCAGCTTGACGGATGAAGTCGGCTTCCTGCAGGCCGGTTGCGGCGGCGGCGGCCTTGATCCGCTCTTCATCGGCGCGGTGCATCCGCAGTTCCTTGCGCGCCTCCATCTTGCCGGGCGTCGTAGCGATTGGTTCGAGAGCGAACATGTCGTATCTCCTTTGGGCAAAATCTGTACGGCAAATCGCCGTACGCGTCAATTGCCGTTTGCGCGAAGGTTCCCGCTCAGGCATCGTCGAGGGCGTTTCCCCTCCACCGAGTATGGGTGGCGGGTGCAACGCAGGACCGTTCTCAACGCGACCTATTGCGAAAGTCCTGCCATCAGGACGTGCCTGCGGGCGATTTCGTTTCGCATCGTGAGCAAGACTCCAGAGACGTATCCCAGAGTTTCCGGGATATGCGGCACCTCCAGTTTGCGCCGAACACGGCCTTCGCCGGCGTTATACGCTGCAAGCGCGAGGTCGAACCGTCCGAATTCATTCAGGAGGACACGCATGTAACGGGCGCCGCCGCGCAAGCTGTCGATAGGGTTCCAGACGTTGCGAACGCCGAGCGATCGAGCCCGGTCCGGCATCAACTGGGATATCCCGGCGGCCCCCTTTGGGCTTAGCGCGCTGGGGTTATACCGGCTTTCCTGGATGATGAGCGCGTCAAGCAAAAGTGGAGGCAGTCCGGCTTCACAGGCCGCGGCGACCATGGCGGGATACCAAGTAGCGCGACGCCGTTCAGCAGAAGCGGGCAAGGCCGGATTCGGCTGATACGGCTCTCTGGCGCATAATGGTGCCTCGGCGTTGCCGTAAAGCTGGTCTCGCCAATATGAATGGTCTGCCGATGCGGGAACGGTAGATCCGGAGTTATCGCCGTCAGCAAGCGCTTCGAATGCCTGGGCAAGGCTGTTGCCTTGAGGGGGCGCAGCTTGGGCGTCGACATGCAGCGTCGGGGACGGCTGCAAGACGAATCGCCCAGATGGTCCGCTCGGTTTTGCGAAACTCTCGAGATCGACATTTCGGGCTAGCCCGGCATTCGACCAGATAAGTGATGCCGTCGCAGCACAGTACATTAGACGGTTCATAGGATCAGGCCCATTCAGAAGTGTGGGTCTGGTCCGGCTATCGCGTCGGCAGCGGTATCGATTTTGGCCGAAACAGCAAGGCTTCGGTGGCTGCTGGTATTCTGTTAGCGGCTCGAGGCTACAAACCTGAACCGGATGGATCGGCCAGATCGAAATTCCCAACGACCAAACTGTCGTTCTGCCGTGTCGACCAGCCAAAGGGGCAACAGCAGAGAGGCAAAGAGGGATGCGGGGAGTTTGATCTCCAGAAGACCAGTGAAGAGGGCAAAACCAAGCGCGAACAGCGCTAGGACCGCGGCGGTGACTGTGAACGCCTTGGCGAGAGCGATGTATCGCGGGATCGACACGTCGCGAACATGGGATAACTCCAGGGCTCGCTGCCTTTCCAGTTCGAGCCGTTCTTGAGCTTCCTTCATTTCCCGTCGCAGGGTCAGTCGATCAGCCATCAACTTTTCAATCGGCGGGTTGACGGCCATCATCGCGGCGAGGAGTCGCTGATCGGTTATGGCCGGTGGCAGGTTGTCGTTCATGGTCAGGCACTCAGCGATAGAAGCTTCTCGCTCATGGCGGGGCTGATCTCGCCATGCTCCATCAGATATTGAAATAGGGCGCTGCTCAGCTTGATAAGCGCCGCCTTGTCCGGTTCATCGCCGCCACGGGTCAGGTAGTCCCAGGCAATGTCGATCGAGCGGACATAGATCTCGTCAGCGCTGGTTTGATCGGGTCGGCCTTCGCCGAGCAACAGCCAGGTTGGGTTGACGTTGTAGGTCTTCTGAGGGCAACGATCGCCGCGGCAGGCGGCTCGCGCAGACCTTTCTCATAATTGACTAGCGCGCCGTGGGACACGCCGATCGCCGCAGCGACATCGACCTGGTTGAGCCCCCGCGCTTTGCGAACCTCAAGAAAACGGCCGCCAATGCTCACGCATCACCTGCGCGCAAAACACGCTTGACGATACTCACAAACATGAGTTAATACATCCATCGTGAGTTTCGGTGAAACTCTGAATCCAAACTACTACAAAAGGTGCTGGCTATGCAATTGCTGACACTCCCCAAGCTTGCCGCGCAAAGTGGCTGGCCGGAATCGCGTATCCGCCGAATGGTGGCACGCGGCCAACTGTCCCACATTCGCGTCAACGGGCGCCTACTGCTGCCGGAAACGGCCATCGAGGATTACGTGGCCACCCACTTCGTCGGTGCCGTCGGGCGTTCCGAGCCGCCGACTGACCTCATTCTCGTCAATTCGGCACTTCGTGCCCAGCGAGCGCTCTGACGCGCGTGGAGGTCATCAAATGGCTGTTCTGTCCACCATTCTCGACTCGGGGAAGCCGCCCAGTGAATGGGTCGAGCTGCTGTCCACCCGAGGGCTGATCATCTCCGAGCGCTCCCTGCGCGAAAAGGCGAGCCGCATCGGTGCCTGCCACCGTCTCGGCCGGACGATGATCATCACCGCCGACCAAATCGACCAAATTCTGGAAAGCCGCAAACCATGCCCCTCGAACCATTCCGCCGAGGCCCGACCTGGTGGGCTCGCGGGCGCGTCGAATACCTCGGCGCCGCCATCACCGACTACTATCGATGCAGCACTGGCGCATCTGAAGAAGCGGGCGCTTGGGACTGGTGCCGGGCCGAAGAGGAAAGGCAGATTCGCCGTCACGTCCTAGGCGACGATGCGCTGGCTGAACCGCCTGCCAAATTCACCTTCGCCGACGCGGTTCTCCTCTACAAACCCAGCGCGGCAGATGCGGGCTATCTCGTGCCGATCCTGTCCAAGTTCGCACCCCTGCCGGTGGCCGACATCACCCCGAAGTTGGTGCGGGAGTTGGGTGAAGTGCTGTACCCGGATGCATCGACCGATACATGGGTTCGCCACGTGGTGACCCCGGTGCGCTCGGTGATTAACAACGCACATGATCTTGGCCACTGCGCCCCGATCCGCATCAAAGGCTATTCCAAGGAAGAACGGGTCGCCCAGGATCTCAAGCGTGGGCGCAAAAGCCGGGTGAAGAAGACGCCTGGAAGCTGGGAATGGCTTCTGAAATTTCGCCAGCATGCGCCCAAGCAACACGGCGCATTGGCAATGTTCATGTTCATGACCGGCGCCCGGATCAGCCAGGCGATCGCCATGCATCCCGATCGTCACCTGAAGCTGGACGAGAACATGGTCTGCATACCCGCTGCCAAAGGTCACGATGATCGTTGGATCGCCGTTCCCAGCGAACTGGTCATGGAACTCGCTTCATTGCCGAGGCTCTATCCGCGGGGCTTCGAGCGAACATCCGACAATCTGCGTGTCTTTGGCTTCGCAGATCGATCAAGCCCGAGGAAGGGGTGGGCTAAGGCGTGCAAGATGGCCGGGATCGACTTGCTGCCGTTCCATGCTGCGGGACGTCACGGCTTTGGTCAGGAAATGAACGTCCGGCAGGGCATCGATGAGAAGGCCGCCGGCGATTTCGGCGGATGGTCCGACACCAGTTTGATGCGCAGAACTTATACCCACGCCGAGAAAACGGCAGAAAAGATTCACGAGGCTCAGCTGCGCGGACTTCGCGCTGCCGAGGAGAAAACCAAGCTGACGCTGTTCAGGCCGATCGAGGCCAAAAGGAGGGGGAGGGCATGATGTCCGTGTACGCGATTTGTACGGGCTCGAGGCGAAATGAGCCGTTTGTTCCCGTTATTTTCCGTTTTGAAAATTTTCGCCGGCGGAATGGGTCTCATAAAATCCCCTTATTTCAGAGGGTTTTATGGTGGGCGCGGCAGGGATTGAACCTGCGACCCCACCCGTGTGAAGGGTGTGCTCTACCACTGAGCTACGCGCCCGCCTGACCAAGGGTGTTCCTCGGGCGGAGCCGCGCCTTTAGGCAAGGCCGCGCGGCTTGACAAGGGGTTGCTTGCAGCCCCGGGGAGCCACTTGCCAGGATCGGATACCGCATGCGGGTTAACCGCAGGTTGCCGGGGCTGGCGCAACCACAAAATTGGCCGCTCGGCCGCTGACCATGCCCGTTTGACCGCGTTAGTGTGAAGGGCATCCCTGGTGCAGACCACCGGCTGGTAGTTGACTCCGCATGCCCAGTACCTAAAGCGCATCGGTCATGACCGAACAAACGCCCGAACCCGCCGCCGAGATCGCCCCGGAAACCATCCCGGAAACCGTCCCCGAAACCATCGTCGCCTCCGCTGGCGGCGATGTGCCGCCCGACCGGCTGGCCATCAGCTTCAAGAGCCCCTTCTTCGACGAGGACAAGCTGGCGCGCGGCATCGGCATCCGCTTCAAGGGCGTGGTGCGCACCAATGTCGAGGAATATTGCATTTCCGAAGGCTGGGTGCGGGTGCAGGCGGGCAAGGCAATGGACCGCAAGGGCCAGCCGCTGACCATCAAGCTGAACGGCCCTGTCGAGGCATGGTACGAGGATCTGGGCGAGGGCGCGCCTGCCGCCAAGCTCTGAGCAGGCTGCGGGCGAAGCGGAATTTCCTGGAAAGGATAGATGCGAGGGACTCGTCCCTCGCGCTCCCGGACCTGTCGTTGTCCGCCCCGATGGTTCAGCCTTGCGCAAGACAGCAGCGCCGCAGGCTGTTAAATCGGCTTCGTGGCAGGCGCTTCATCGCAGGTGACACGCCATGCAGCCATCAATGGGAGCGCGAGGGGATAACCCCCTCGCACCTGCATTTCCCCTAAGGCTCTAAAAACCTACCACTTCATAAACGCGGCAAACAGCTGGCCAATCGGGTCGCTGGTCCGGCCAGTGCGGCTGAGGTCATGCGCGCCGCGCTGGGGCTTGGCGTTGTAGATGAAGCCCTGCACCGGCCATGCCGTGCTGCCCAGACTCTTGATGGGATCGAACCACACGCGCACCGCGCTCCAGTCGTTGTTGGGCGAGACGTCCACTGCCCTAACGTCGTTTTCGATCTGGCCGCGCCTGCCGTTGATAATGCTCCAGTTGGCGTGGCGCAGCAAGATGGTGCGCGAATCGACGATCCGGCTTACCGCCGCGACATGGCCAAGGACCATCTTGCCGTGCGGCTTGAAGGTCATAACCGCGCCCACCTTTGGCGCGTAACCCCGGGCATAGCGCCCCGCTGCCTGTCCCCACCAGGTATGGGCATCGCCAAACAGGTGAACCCCGGTGACCTGCCGCGCATAGGGCACGCATTGCAGATAGGCGGGCAGGCTCACCGAGCCGCCGCCAGACACCGCGAGGGGGCTGGCCGGCGTCGGCGTGGCAAAAGCCATCGACACAAACGCTGCCAGAGCAAGGATCCGCTTCGTCATGCATGCAGAATTAGCGGACGGCGGTTAGGGCTGACCTGCGGGACAGGGTTATCGCGACCTTCCGGGGAATGGTTACTAATTCGGCAACGGACTGCCGCATGCGGCGCAACTTTGCCGGTTTGCTGCCGTAGTGCTTGCTGTTTGGGGGGTTCTGGGCCAGTTGGGGGGTCACATGACCAACACAGATCTTCCTCAGGTAATCATTATCGGCCGGCCAAACGTTGGCAAGTCGACGCTGTTCAACCGACTCGTCGGCAAAAAGCTGGCGCTGGTCGACGACCAGCCCGGCGTGACGCGTGACCGGCGCATGGGCGAGGCACATCTTGTTGGCCTCGATTTCACCATCGTCGATACCGCCGGCTGGGAGGATACCGATCCCTCCAGCCTGCCCGGTCGCATGCGCGCGCAAACCGAAGTGAGCGTTGCCGGCGCCGATATCGCGCTGTTTGTCATCGACGCGCGGGCGGGCATCACCCCGCTCGACGAGGAGATCGGCCGCTGGCTGCGCGAGCAACCGCTGCCGGTGGTGCTGCTGGCCAACAAGGCCGAAGGGCGCGCGGGCGAGGGGGGGCTGCTGGAGGCCTACTCGCTGGGCCTTGGCGAACCGGTGGCGATCAGCGCCGAGCACGGGCAGGGCATGGGTGAATTGTTCGAGGCCCTGCTGCCGATCCTTGAGCCCAAGCTGCAGGAACGTGAGGAAGACGATTCCTACGGCACCCGCGCGGGTGAGGAAAGCGGAGAACCCGAGGAGGAAGACGAGGAGGCGCTGAACGCGGCGCCGCTGAAGCTGGCGATCGTCGGGCGGCCCAATGCGGGCAAGAGCACCCTCATCAACGCCATGCTGGGCGAAAACCGCCTGCTGACCGGGCCGGAGGCGGGCATCACCCGCGATTCCATCGCCATCGACTGGGAATGGACCGACCCCAAGACCGAAGAGACCCGCCCCGTCCGCCTGATCGACACCGCCGGCATGCGCAAGAAGGCGCTGGTGCAGGACAAGCTGGAAAAAATGGCCGTGGCCGATGCCCGCCACGCGGTGGACTTTGCCGAGGTGGTGGTGTTGCTGCTGGACGCCACGCGGGGCCTTGAGCATCAGGACCTGAAAATCGCCAGCATGGTGCTGGAAGAAGGCCGCGCGCTGATCATCGCCATCAACAAATGGGACGTCGCCGAGGGGCCATCGGGCCTGTTCAACGGCGTGCGCACCGCACTGGATGATGGGCTGGCACAGGTTCGCGGGTTGCCCCTGCTCACCGTTTCCGCCCGCACCGGCAAGGGGCTGGACCAGCTCATCGCCACCGCTTTCGATCTGCGCAAGGCATGGAGCAAGCGCATCCCCACGGCCGAACTCAACCGCTGGTTCGACATCGCCTTGGCCAATAATCCGCCGCCAGCACCAGGCGGGCGCCGCATCAAGCTGCGCTATATCACTCAGGCAAAAACCCGCCCGCCGGGCTTCATCCTGTTCGGCACAAGGCTCGACGAGATCCCCGAGAGCTATCGCCGTTATCTGGTGAACGGCATCCGGCGCGATCTGGGCTTTGACGCGGTGCCGGTGCGGTTGACCTTGCGCAGCGCCAAGAACCCGTTTGCCAAGAAGGATTGAGGGTTAAGGGGCTAAGGGGTAAGATGCGAGGGACTTGTCCCTCGCGCTCCCTTTTCCTTTTTTGTGGCGCAAATCCTGCGGCGTCGTGCTCCGCCGCGAAGCGGCTTTAAATGCCTGCGGCGCGGAGATGTAGTGCGAGGCTGAACCCTTTGTGCCGACGCTGACAGGTCTGGGAGCGCGAGGGCAAGCCGATTTACAGGGTAAATCGGCACATGAAACGCCACCCTCGCATCTTCATCCTTCTCCCTAACCCCTTCTGAACCGCATGACCCGCCCCTCGGTCAGCGATCGCCAGACCCATTCCAGTGGCCCTTGCGCGAAATGCGTCAGCCAGAACCTGCTCCAGCCCAGCATCACCGCCCAGCCCGCCACCACCAGAGCCATTTGGCCCATGGGAGACACGCGGCCCTCCAGCCCCAGACCCCAGCCATAAAAGACCCAGCACATCACCATACTGGTGGCGAGGTAATTCGAGAAAGCCATGCGCCCGGCGGCGGCAAGGCGCGCGCCAAGGGCGCTGGCGGCCATGCGCGGTGTTGCCAGCACCAGCAGCGCGGCCAGCCCAAGCGCTCCGGCCAGATGCTCCGACCCGGCCCAGTAGGAGAGGATATAGGGCATCGCCAGCGGGGGGAAGTGGCGCGGCAGCGCCCAGCCGAGCAGCGCGAGGGCCCAGATCAGCCCGATGGCGAGCCCGCCCCCGGCCAGCGCCAGCATGCGGCGCCGGGGCCATGCGCCGGTGAAGAACCCCGAGGCATAGAGCGCCATGCCCAGCAGCATCAGCGGCAGCGTTTCGCCAATGGTGTAGAGCGTGACCACCAGCGGCCAGAACGGAGCGAGGCGCAGCTTGGCGGCGGCGTTGGCGGCAAAGCCCAGCTGGGTTTGCGCCAGATCGCGGGTGATGCGCGAATGGGTGGCCGTCAGGTCGCGCAGCACCGAGGCGTGTTCGGTGGCGCTGGCGGTGCCAAGGCGCAGATGTTCCTCGGCGAGGATGGTAGGCCATGTGTCGGTCACGCCCCAGAGATGCCACGCGGCAAATCCGCCGAGCCCGGCAATGACCAGCGCGCGCGGGCTCAGCCGGCGCAGCATCAGGGCGAAGACTCCGCAAACGGCGTAATCGAACAGGATGTCGCCCCACCACAGCAGCACATAGTGGAGATAGCCGAAGCAGCCGAGCCATAGCAGGCGGCGCAGTTGCAGCCCCTCGCCATAGCGCCCGCGCCCATCGGCCCGCTCGATGAACAGGCACATCGAGGCACCGAACAACATGCTGAACAGCGCCCGCATCTTGCCCTCGAAGATGAGGAACACGGCGGCAAAGCTGGCCTCGCCCGCGAAGGGGGCGTGGCCGGCGAGTGCCATGGGGAACAGCGCCGGCGAATCGGTGGTGTCGATGGGGCCGGCGAAGCCTGCGATATTCACCGCCAGAATGCCCAGAACCGCCACCCCCCGGATCAGGTCGAGGGCGGCAATCCGGGGGGTGCGCGCGATTGGGAAATAGGGCTGGGCGGGCGGTGACGCGGTCACATAATCAGTCTTTGGTGACGATGCAGACAAGGCCGGCGGCGGTAAGCTTGGCACAGGCGGCGTGGGCAGCCCCCTCGCTATAGCCGGTGGCGAGCAGGCGGCTCACCTTGCCGGTGGGCACCAGCGCGCGCGGATGCCCGGCGATTTCGGGGCGTCCCTTGGCGCGGGCCCACAGGGCCTCGGC
>CAIWFP010000125.1 GCA_903911985.1 uncultured Sphingomonadales bacterium | reverse complement strand
GGCACCGCCTCGGACGTGACCGAGAGCACGCGCAGGATTGAAACGGGGGTGGGGGCGGCCGGTGGTGTCATGGAAAAATCAGCCCTTTGCGGACAGTTGGTCGATCATGTGCTTGGTAATCAGGCAAACGCCATTGTCGGTGCGGCGAAAACGCTGGGCATCCAGCACGGGGTCCTCACCCACCACCAGCCCTTCGGGGATACGCACGCCCGAATCGACGATGACGCGCGAGAGGCGCGCACCCCGGCCAATGTTGCAATAAGGCAGGATAACGCCTTCGTTGACGCTGGAAAAACTGCCCATCTTCACCCCGGTGAACAGCAGGCTGCGCCGGGCCAGGGCGCCCGAGACGATGCAATCGTTCGAGATGAGCGAGGAGATGGCCATGCCGCGCCGGCCATCCTCGTCATGGACGAATTTGGCCGGGGCCGCGACGATCTGATCGGTCCAGATCGGCCAGTCGCGGTCATACATGTTGAGCTTTGGCACCACATCGGTCAGGTCGAGATTGGCCTCGAAATAGGCGTCCAGGGTGCCGACATCGCGCCAGTATTCCTCGATCTCCTCGGCGGCGCGAATGCAGCTGTCGGTGAAGCGGTGGGCCACCGCCTTGCCGCCCGCCACGATCCTGGGAATAATATCCTTGCCGAAATCGCGGGTCGATTGCGGATCGGCGGCATCCTCGCGCAGCCGCTCGAACAGATACTGGGTGTCGAACACGTAAATGCCCATGGAGGCCAGCGCCATGTCGGGCAGGCCGGGTATGGCGGGCGGATCGACGGGCTTTTCGATGAAGGAGGTGATGACGTCCCTGGCATCCACCGCCATCACGCCAAAGCCGCTTGCCTCCTTGCGCGGCACCACCAGACAGCCGATGGTAACATCCGCGCCCGATTGCACATGCTGGCGCAGCATCAGCTCGTAATCCATCTTGTAGATGTGATCGCCCGCCAGAATGACCATGTAGCGCGGCGCATGGGCCTCGATGATGTCGATGTTCTGAAACACCGCATCCGCCGTGCCCTCATACCAGTGCAGCTCGTCGATACGCTGGCTGGCGGGCAGAATGTCGAAGCTCTCGTTGCGTTCCGGCCGCATGAAGTTCCACGCGCGTTGCATGTGGCGGATGAGGCTATGCGCCTTGTATTGCGTCGCCACGCCAATGCGGCGGATGCCGGAATTGATCGCGTTCGACAGGGCAAAGTCGATGATCCGGCTCTTGCCGCCGAAATAGACGGCCGGTTTGGCCCGATTATCGGTCAGCTCGTTCAACCGGCTGCCCCGCCCGCCCGCCAGCACATAGGCCATGGCCTCGCGCGCCAGCGGCTGTCCGATGGTATCTCTCATTACGCCCGCCCTTCCCTCTCGTCCCGTTCTCAGTTCGTCCGCTCAAGCCGCAGCATCAGCGTGGCCAGTGGCGGCAGCGTGACATGGGCGCAGGTGCCTTCCGGGCCATGATGCGCCATCACCTGCCCCATATTGCCCTGCCCGCCACCGCCATAGGCCACAGCGTCGGTATTCAGAATCTCGTGCCACACACCGTTCTTCGGCAGGGGCAGGCGATAATTGTGATGCGGGGTGGGGGTCATGTTGCACACCACCGCCACGGGGGCCTCGCCGGGGGCATAGCGCACCCAGGCAAACACCGAATTGTCGGCATCATCCACGATCAGCCATTCGAAGCCCTCGTGCTCGCAATCGCGGGCGTGGAGCGCGGGCGTTTCACGATAGACCCGGTTGAGATCGCGCACCAGGGCTCGCACCCCATCGTGGGCGGGGGCGCCGAGCAGATCCCAGTCGAGCCCGCGCTCCTCGCTCCATTCGCGGCGTTGGGCGAACTCCTGCCCCATGAACAGCAGCTTCTTGCCGGGATAGCCCCACATCATGCCATAATAGGCGCGAAGGTTGGCGAATTGCTGCCAATCGTCGCCGCTCATTTTGGTCAGCAGACTGCCCTTGCCATGCACCACCTCGTCGTGGCTGAGCGGCAGGACGAAATTCTCGGCGAAGGCGTACATCAGGCCAAAGGTGATATCGTCGTGGTGCCAGCGGCGGTGGGCCGGGTCGCGGGCCATATACTTCAGCGTGTCGTGCATGAAGCCCATGTTCCACTTGAAGCCGAAGCCGAGGCTGCTGGCGCTTTCTGGCCCATCGTATGCCGGCAGGGTAACGCCCGGCCAGGCGGTGCTCTCCTCGGCGATGGTGAGGAAACCGGCGTGGCTGGCATAGACGGCGCGGTTCATCGCCCGCAGGAAGGCCACCGCCTCCCAGTTCTCGCGCCCGCCCGCCTCGTTGGGGATCCATTCGCCAGCCTTGCGGCTGTAATCGCGATAGAGCATCGAGGCCACCGCATCGACGCGAAGCCCGTCGACATGGTAGCGTTCAGCCCAGAATAGCGCGTTGTTGACGAGGAAGCTGGCCACCTCGCGCCGCCCGAAATTATAGATGGCGGTGTGCCAATCGGGGTGGAAACCAAGGCGTGGGTCTTCATGCTCGTAGAGCGCCGTGCCATCGAAATGGTCCAGTCCATGGGCGTCTGTCGGAAAATGCGCGGGCACCCAGTCGATCAGCACGCCAATACCGGCCCGATGCGCGCCATCGACAAACCGGGCGAAGCCCTCCGGCTCGCCAAAGCGGGCCGAGGGGGCATAGAGCCCGGTGGTCTGATAGCCCCAGCTCGGATCGTAGGGATGCTCACTTACCGGCAGGAACTCGATATGGGTAAATCCCATTTCGACGACATAGGGGATGAGGCGCTCAGCCATTTCGTCCCAGCTCAGGAACCAGCCATTGTCATCGCGGGCCCATGATCCGGGATGGACCTCGTAAATGCTTATCGCCTCCCGGCGCGGATCGACGCTGGCCCAATAGGCGCGGTGGCCTTCATCGCCCCAGTCCGCCTTTACCGGATGGGCGGTGATGGAGGCGGTGGCCGGGCGCAATTCGCTGGCGAAGGCAAAGGGGTCGGCCTTCAGTGGCTGCACTGTGCCATCGGCCGAGGTGATGTGGTATTTATAGGCGCGGTGAGGCCCGATATCGGGGATGAAAATCTCCCACACACCAATGTCGGCGCGGTGGCGCATGGCGTGGCGGCGGTGGTCCCAATCGTTGAAATCGCCCACCAGCGCGACGCGGGCGGCATTGGGTGCCCACACCGCGAAATTCACGCCGCTGGCGCCCTCGTGGGTCAGGCAATGCGCGCCCAGCTTGTCGAACAGGCGCAAATGGCTACCCTCGGCCATCAGGTAATCATCCAGCGGCCCCAGCACCGGGCCGAAGGAATAGGGATCGACAACCCACCATTCGGCGCCTTTTGCCCCGGCGCGGTATTTTACCGGCTGGGGGAATTTGGCACCCTTGGGGGCCTTCACCGCCCCTTCGAATAGCCCGCGCGGATCGACGAGGCTGAGCGCCCCCAGTTCCTCGCCGGCAAGGGAAAAGGCCACAGCCACCTCGGCCCCCGGCAAAATCGCCCGCACAAAGGCGCCCCCCGGCCCCTCGTGAACGCCCAGCAGCGAGAAGGGGTCGGCATGGGTGCCCTCCAGCAGGGCGGTAATGGCCGATTTAGGTGGCTTCACTAATACTCCTATGGTCGCGCCGCTTGCGCGACACTTCGTGTGACTGCGGGTAGAATACGGCCCCGGGTCTGTCGTTGCTGCATCACAAAACGCCCCATATTTGCCGCGCATATTCGCCAATGGTGCGGTCGGAGGAGAACCAGCCGACATTGGCGATATTGGCGATGGCACTGGCGCGCCATCCGGCCCGGTCCAGCCAGCGGGCATCGACACTGCGCTGCGCGGTGAAATAGGATTCGAAATCGGCCGCCACCATGAACCAGTCATGGTCGTAGATGCCGCCGATCAGATCCTTGTAGCGGTCGGGCTCATCGGGGCTGAACACGCCCGAGGCGATGGCGGACAAGGCCTGACCCAACCGGCGCGAACCCTCGATCACCTCGCGGGGGTTATAGCCACTGGCACGCTTCTCGGCCACTTCCTCGGCGGTGAGGCCGAAGATGATGATGTGATCATCGCCGACATGGTCCTTGATCTCGATATTGGCGCCATCCAGCGTGCCGATGGTGAGCGCGCCATTCAGCGCGAACTTCATGTTGCCGGTGCCCGATGCTTCCATGCCGGCGGTGGAGATCTGCTCCGACAGATCGGCGGCGGGAATGATCTTCTCGGCAAGGGAGACGTTGTAGTTGGGCACGAAGACCACCTTCAGCAGCCCGGCCACCGATGGATCTGTGTTCACCCTTCGGGCGATGTCGTTGGCGAGTTTGATGATGAGCTTGGCATTGTGATAGCTGGCCGCCGCCTTGCCGCCGAAGATCTTGACGCGCGGCACCCAGTCGCGCTCCGGGTGGCTG
>CAIWFP010000124.1 GCA_903911985.1 uncultured Sphingomonadales bacterium | reverse complement strand
TGATGCCGGATTTTCCCGGCAATGATCTGTGCATCACCAGCAACGAAGTGTTTAATCTGCCCGAGCTGCCCAAACGTGTGGTCATACAGGGCGCGGGCTATATCGCGCTGGAGTTCGCCGGCATTTTCAATGCACTGGGCTGCGCGGTCACGGTGGTCAACCGCTCCGACCAGATCCTGCGCGGATACGAGGAGGCGCTGCGCGACCGATTGCTGCAGATCACCATGGCGCGCGGCATCGATTACCGTTTCAACAGTCCCATCGAGCAGGTGGAGCGTCAGGCGGATGGCAGCTTGCGGGTCAGCACACGCGGGCGCGACCCGCTGATGGCCGATGTGGTGATGGTGGCCACCGGCCGTGCCCCGAAGACCGAGGGGCTGGGGCTGGAGAATGCCGGGGTTGCGCTCGGCAAACATGGCGAAGTGCCGGTGGATGCCTATAGCGCCACATTGTGCCCTTCCATCTATGCCGTGGGCGACGTGACCGACCGCGTGCAGCTGACCCCGGTGGCCATCCGCGAGGGCCATGCCTTTGCCGATACCGTCTTTGGCGGCAATCCCCGCGCCATCGATTACGACCACATTCCCAGCGCCGCCTTCACCCAGCCGCCGCTGGCTGGCGTTGGCCTTACCGAGCGGCAGGCCCGCGAGCAGTTCCGCGAGGTGAAGGTCTTCACATCCGATTTCCGTCCGATGAAGAACATGTTTGCCGATACCGCCGAGCGGGGTCTCTACAAGCTGGTGGTGGATGGCCACAGCGACCGGGTGCTGGGCGTGCACATGATCGGGCCGGAGGCGCCGGAAATCCTGCAGGCGGCGGCCATTGCGGTGAAGGCAGGCCTCACCAAGGCTGATTTCGACGCGACCGTCGCGCTGCACCCCAGCATGGCGGAGGAACTGGTGCTGATGCGCTGAAGAAGGGGCGTTTCTCCTCGCCCCCTCCCGTTGCGGGATCTGACTTGCTAAAAAATGGTGCAATTGCGAAGGTGCGAGGGGCATGCCGGTTAATCGCTCGCTTAATCTCACTTGACGCTGCGGCGATGGCATGGCTTAGCCGCCCAAAGAATCCGCCAATCCCAGAAAGGGCCAGCACGGCATGTCCGCCAATATCGCCGAAATGGAAAAGCGCCGCGAAGCCGCTCATATGGGCGGGGGGCAAAAGCGCATCGACGCCCAGCACGCCAAGGGCAAGCTGACCGCGCGCGAGCGGCTTGAGATCCTCCTCGATGAGGACAGCTTTGAGGAATACGACGCCTACGTCGAGCATAATTGCGTCGATTTCGGCATGCCGGAATCCACCATTCCGGGTGATGGCGTCGTCACCGGCTCGGGCACGATCAATGGCCGTCTGGTCTTTGTCTTCGCGCAGGACTTCACCGTCTTCGGCGGCGCCGTTTCGGAACGCCACGCCATGAAGATCTGCAAGATCATGGATATGGCCATGAAGGTGGGCGCTCCCGTCATCGGCATGAACGATTCGGGCGGCGCGCGTATTCAGGAAGGCGTGGCCAGCCTTGGTGGCTACGCCGAGATCTTCCAGCGCAATGTCAACGCCAGTGGCGTGGTGCCGCAGTTGTCCCTCATCATGGGCCCCTGCGCGGGCGGCGCGGTTTACAGCCCCGCCATGACCGACTTCATCTTCATGGTGAAGGACTCGTCCTACATGTTCGTCACCGGGCCCGATGTGGTGAAGACCGTGACCAACGAAGTGGTGACGCAGGAAGAGCTGGGCGGTGCGGTAACGCATACCACCAAGACCAGCGTGGCCGATCTGGCGCTGGAAAACGACATCGAGGCGCTGCTCGCCACCCGCGAATTCTTCGATTTCCTGCCGGCATCGAATAAGGAAGAAGTGCCCGAGCGCCCCAGCGCCGACGCCTGGGATCGCCGCGAGGATAGCCTCGACACCATCATCCCGGCCAACGCCAACCAGCCTTACGACATGCATGAGGTGATCAGGAAGACGCTCGACGAGGGCGATTTCTTCGAGCTGCAGCCGGGCCACGCGGGCAATATTCTCATCGGTTTCGGCCGTATCGAGGGAAAGACCGTGGGCGTGGTCGCCAATCAGCCGATGGTGCTGGCGGGCTGCCTCGATATCAATTCCTCGAAGAAGGCCGCGCGTTTCGTGCGCTTCTGCGATGCCTTCAACATTCCGATCATCACCTTTGTCGACGTACCGGGCTTCCTGCCGGGCACGTCGCAGGAGCACAACGGCATCATCAAGCATGGCGCCAAGCTGCTGTTCGCCTATGCCGAGGCAACCGTGCCCAAGATCACCGTCATCACCCGCAAGGCCTATGGCGGCGCTTACGACGTTATGTCGTCCAAGCATCTGCGCGGCGATCTCAACTATGCCTGGCCCACAGCCGAAATCGCGGTGATGGGTGCCAAGGGCGCGGTGGAGATCATCTTCCGTGGCCTCTCCGGCGAGGCGCAGGCCGAGAAGGTGAAGGAATATGAAGACCGCTTCGCCAACCCCTTCGTGGCGGCGAGCAAGGGCTTCATCGACGAGGTGATCCACCCGCACTCCACCCGCAAGCGCATCGCGCTGGGGCTGCGGAAGCTGAAGAACAAGTCGCTGGAAAATCCGTGGAAGAAGCACGACAACATTCCGCTGTGAGGTGGCGTGAATGCTATTTCTGCTGAT
>CAIWFP010000123.1 GCA_903911985.1 uncultured Sphingomonadales bacterium | reverse complement strand
CGCGATAGGCGGTCAGGCGACCGCCCAGCATCGCCATCATCCGGCCGATATGCTTGCCGACCACGATGTCGCCGATGCCCAGTTCGCGCAGCTGCCCGTCCATATCGGTGACGAAACGTTCGGTAATACGCGCCGTCAGGCCAGCGGCCGCATCTTCGGCCTCCAATCGGATCAGGACCAGCGACAGCACGGCGGCGATCATGTCGAACCGGCCATCAACCGTATCGGGCACCGCGCCGTCCAGATACCAGTGCGGTTCGCGCGCGCGCAGCACCACCGCATTGTAGAGCGGCAGCGCCTCGTCCCCGTTGCGGCCGAAATAGCGCGCGATCCCCTGTTTGAGCCAGCCCAAGGCCATGCGCCCCTCCCTCTCTCGCTGCGCGACCAATGCCAGCGCGAATTGCTTGTATGCGCCTTTCCCTTGGCATATCGAGGGGGTGACGGTCGAGCGGATCGACCGCCTGTATACCCGCCTGTGCGGCCGCGATCCCGGCCCGGAGATGATGATGAGCGTTTCTACCACCCGTGCCCTCGGGCTCGGCCTGGCGATGGCCCTGGCCGCGTCCGCCTGTACGCCCCTGCGGTCGCATCAGGGTTATGTGGTCGATGTCGATCTCGTCAACTCGATCCAGCCGGGCGTCGACAACCGCCAGTCGGTGCTCCAGACGCTGGGCACGCCGACGATCACCAGCCAGTTCAACGGCGGCGATTGGTATTATGTCGCGCGGGACAGCCGCAACCTAGGCTACACCCTGCCCCAGCCTTCGTCGCAGATCACGCTGCAGATCAGCTTCGACCAGGCGGGCAACGTCACGACGATCCGTCGTGCCGGTCTGGATCAGGTCGCCGACATCTCGCCTTATGGCAAGACGACGCCGACCCTGGGCCGCCAGCGCGGTTTCTTCCAGGATCTGTTCGGCAATATCGGCGCGGTGGGTGCCCCCGGCGCCGGTGGCGCACCCGGTCAGGGCGGCGGCGGACGCACCCGACCGTAAGGGCTGACCCCTTTCCCATCGCCGAGCCCCGCCGAGCGGGAAAGGCCATGGGCATCATCGATAGAAAGACCCCGTTTGGCCGCGTCGCGTGTTAAGCAACGACGCGGCCGTGCCGTGCTTGGACCGGCACGATCCCGAAAGGGGGTGGGATCGGGCCTGCTAACGCCCCAAAACGAAAATGGGTTCGCCAGCGGGCCTATTTGCCGCCAGCGAACCCATCACACCGTAGCGTCGGCGGGGCCGAAGCCCCGCCCCGCGCCTTACTGGTTCCCCAAATCTTACTGGTTCATCGAGTCGAAGAAATCCTCGTTGGTCTTCGAGTTCTTCATCTTGTCGAGCAGGAACTCCATCGAGTCGATCGTGCCCATCTGCATGAGGATGCGGCGCAGCACCCACATCTTCGACAGCTTGTCCTTCTCGACCAGCAGCTCTTCCTTGCGGGTGCCCGACTTGCCGACGTCCAGCGCCGGGAAGATGCGCTTGTCCGCCACCTTGCGGTCGAGGACGATTTCCGAGTTGCCGGTGCCCTTGAACTCTTCGAAGATCACTTCGTCCATGCGGCTGCCGGTGTCGATCAGCGCGGTGGCGATGATCGAGAGCGAGCCGCCCTCCTCGATGTTGCGCGCCGCACCGAAGAAGCGCTTGGGCCGTTGGAGCGCGTTGGCGTCGACACCGCCGGTCAGCACCTTGCCAGAGCTTGGCACCACCGTGTTATAGGCGCGGCCGAGGCGGGTGATGGAATCCAGCAGGATGACAACATCGCGCTTGTGTTCAACCAGACGCTTGGCCTTCTCGATCACCATCTCGGCCACCTGTACGTGGCGGGTGGCGGGCTCGTCAAAGGTGGAGGAGATAACCTCGCCCTTCACGCTGCGCTGCATGTCGGTCACCTCCTCGGGCCGCTCGTCAACCAGCAGCACGATGAGAAACACCTCGGGGTGATTGTCGGTGATAGCCTTGGCCATGTTCTGCAGCAGAACGGTCTTGCCGGTGCGCGGCGGCGCCACGATCAGCGCGCGCTGGCCCTTGCCCTGCGGGCTGATCAGATCGATCACGCGGGCGCTCTTGTCCTTCACGGTCGGGTCAAGCGTATCAAGCCGCAGGCGTGAATCCGGATAGAGCGGGGTGAGATTGTCGAAGTTCACCCGGTGGCGCACCGCTTCGGGATCGTCGAAGTTCACCTTGATCAGCTTAGTGATGGCAAAATACCGCTCGCCATCCTTGGGCGCGCGGATTTCGCCCTCCACCGTGTCACCGGTGCGCAGGCCCCATTTGCGGACCTGGTTCGGCGAGACGTAAATATCGTCCGGCCCGGCCAGATAGTTCGCTTCGGGGCTGCGCAGGAACCCGAACCCATCGGGCAACACCTCGATGGTGCCGATACCGTAAATTTCCTCGCCGTCCTCGGCCATCTCCTTGAGCACCGCGAACATGATGTCTTGCCGCCGCATGGTGCTTGCGCTTTCAACGCCCAGCTCTTCAGCCATCTCGACCAGTTCAGCGGCGGTCTTTTTTTTCAAATCTTTCAGATTCATAGAAATTATCCAGTTAAATCTGGTGTTTACGCAGGGAATGGCCGGAAGGTCTGATGGGCTTGGAGAAAGCAAGACCGGGCAGCGCATTGAACAGCGCCGCTCCATACCGGAGGAGGCCAGCCGATAGGCCGATTGGGCGTTTTCGTCAAATTATTAGGGGGAAGGGGAATTTCAGGAAGGTAGATGCAAGGACCATCACCCTCGCATCATACCCTTAAACCAGCCCTAAAACGGCTTCACCACCACCAGAATCACAATCACAATCGCCGCCAAGCCGGGAACTTCATTCAGCAACCGCAGGCGCTTTCCACTCAGTCGCCGCTCACCCGCCGCCAATGCCCGCGCATAACCAGCCAGCCACAGGTGATAAATGCTGAGACCCAGAACAATCATCAGCTTGGCATGAAACCATTCCTGCTGAAACGCCCCGGTCACCATGGCGAGTGACAACCCCAGAACCCACACCATCACCATCGCTGGCCACAATATGATTTTCAGCAGCTTGGCTTCGCGGTCAACCCACGCCACCGCTTCGGCGGATCCGATCTCGGCTTCCTGATGATAGACGAAGAATCGCGGCAGCATGAACAAGCCCGCCATCCAGAAGATGACGAAGACGATATGCCCGGCCTTCAGCCACAAATAGGTCATGATGAAAACCCCGTCAGCCCCGCCAGTCACGCACCAGTTCCAGCACCCGCTCCACATGGGCGATAGGCGTGGTTTGCCCAATCCCATGGCCCAGATTGAACACATGCGGCCGCCCGGCAAAGGTGTCGAGAATAGTCAGCACCCCGGCATCCAGCGCCGCGCCGCCCGCCAATAGCAGCAGCGGATCGAGGTTCCCCTGTACCGGCAGATCCGCAGGCAAATTTTTCGCCGCCCATGCCGGGTCGATCGTCTCGTCCAACCCGAGCGCGTCCACCCCCGTCTCGTGGGCGTAAGCCACCAGCTTTTCGCCAGAACCCTTCGGAAAGCCGATTATCGGCACACCCGGACAACGCGCCCTCAATTTCGCGACAATCGCGGCGTTCGGCGCAATAACCCAGCGGACGAATTCCGCTGGCGCCAGACTCCCGGCCCAGCTGTCGAACAATTGCACCGCTTCCGCGCCAGCCTCGATCTGACCGACGAGATATTCGACCGTCACTTCCACGATTGCATCTATAATCGCCTGAAACGCCGCTGGATCACGATAGGCATAGGCCCGGGTTTCGTGCTGGTCCCGGCTGCCCTCGCCAGCCACCATATAGGTTGCCACCGTCCATGGGCTCCCCGCAAAGCCCAGCAGGGTGCGACCGGCGTCCAGCTCTGACCGCACACGGCGGACCGTCTCATAGATCGGCGCCAGACGCTCTGGCACCGCCTGCAGGCTCTTCAGTGCCACATCCACCAGCCGGGGGCTAAGCCGTGGACCTTCCCCGGCCAGAAATTCCAGATTCTGCCCCATGGCATAGGGTACGATCAGAATGTCCGAGAACAGGATCGCCCCGTCAAAACCGAAACGCTTTATCGGTTGTAACGTAATTTCGGCCGCCGCGACGGAATCATACACCAGCGGCAGAAATCCGCCTTTCTGCGCGCGCAATTCGCGATATTCCGGCAAATAGCGCCCAGCCTGACGCATGAGCCAGATCGGCCGCTCAGATGTGTTCTCGCCTGACAATGTACGGAGCAAAAGACCGGGCATCGCTGTTCATCCAATCAAAAAATAAGAGTCTTTATAAAAGGTTTTAGGTGCTGTTGGTCTGTGGATATCGGGGATTGCATCACCTTGCCGGATTTTCCCCGATCAAACCAGTTTGAATGGCCCATCGACTCGACAGGGTCTGGCGTCAAGCACAGCTTGTCCCCGCTATCCCCAGCCTGTGGATTGCCCTGTCCCCATGTCGAGAAGCTGTCCACTATTCCGCCGAAGGTGGGCACAGCTTTCATCCCCGAAGTTGTCAGCCGGTTTTTCCCGTGGTTTATGGGGGGCGTTGTCCACACGCCAACGCGTTCCAAACCCGCCCCCCTTTCAACTTGGCCTCCCCTGATTTTTGCGAGGCGCGAGAGATCCGAACCCTATGGCCCGGCTTCATCTTCACCTTGTGTCCGACTCCACCGGCGAAACGCTGGAAATGATCGCCAAGGCGGCGCTTGCCCAGTTTGATGATGCCGATGTCGTGCGCCATTTCTGGCCCATGGTTCGCAGTCAGGCGCATCTTGATCGCATTCTCGCCGATATCACCGCCAGCCCGGGGCTGGTTATCTTCACGGTTGTCAGTCTGGATATCCGCAAGATGCTGGAGGAACGCTGCCACGCCACGGGGCTCCCTTGCGTGCCCGCGCTTGATGCCGTGATCGATTCGCTGGAAAACATGTTCGGCCAACAGGCCAAGGCCCGCCCGGGCCGCCAGCACACCATGGACGATGCCTATTTCGCGCGGGTCGAGGCGATCCAGTTCACCATCGCCCACGACGATGGCGTAGGCTGGGAGGATTGGGAGGAGGCGGACATCGTGCTGGCGGGTGTTTCACGCTGTTCAAAAACGCCGACCTCCATCTATCTGGCCAACCGTGGTTTCAAGGTGGCCAACATTCCCATCGTCGTGGAAAGCCCGCCGCCGCCCGCGCTGTTCGGCCTGCGCTCGCCCCTGGTGGTTGGTCTTACCACCGCGCCGGAGCGGCTGATTCAGGTGCGGCGCAACCGCCTGCTGTCGCTCAACCAGACGCCGGGCACCGCCTATGTCGATACCGACAAGGTGGCGCGCGAGGTGCAATTTGCCCGCCGCATGTTCGCCGACAACGCCTGGCCGGTGATTGACGTCACCCGGCGTTCCATCGAGGAAACTGCGGCGGCGGTGATCAATCTGCTCAACGAGCGGCGCGGCACCAGCGGCGGGTCCGGGCTGGGGAACAAGCCGATATGACCCCACCTCCCCTCATCCTCGCCTCTCAAAGTGCCTCGCGCCGAGCAATGCTGACCGGCGCGGGCGTGCATTTCCGCGCCGTCCCGGCCCACCTAGACGAGCGGGCAATCGAAGCGGGCCTGGAAGGCTCGTCACCGCAAACCGTTGCCCTGGCGCTGGCCACAGCCAAGGCGCTGTCCGTCTCCGATGCTGTTTCGCATGAACACCCAGAAGCACTGGTGCTGGGCAGCGATTCGCTGGTGGTGTGCGCCGGGCGCCGCTTCGACAAGCCGGCCAGCCGCAACGAGGCCGCCGACCATCTCCGCTGGTTTTCCGGCAAAGCCATGGAATTGCACAGCGCGGCGGCGCTGGCACAGGGCGGCACGGTGCTATGGAGCCATGGCGCGGTGGCCAATCTGCGGGTGCGGGTACTGGATGAAGAATTCATCGCGCGCTATCTGGAAGCCGAATGGCCAGCGGTAGCGGGCTGCGTCGGCGTGTTTCGCATCGAGGGGCTGGGGGTGCATTTGTTTGAACATATCGACGGCGACCATTTCACCGTGCTGGGCATGCCGCTGCTGCCGGTGCTGGGGGCACTGAGAGAATTTGGCCAACAAACAGGCCAAAAATCAGGCGGGAGTGGCCTGTGAGCGAGGCGGAATTCGACTGGCGCGCCCTGCCTCCCGTCAAAAAACCTTATGCCGAGGTGATTGGCGACCCGATCAGCCAGTCCAAATCGCCGAAAATCCACAATTTCTGGCTCGGCAAACTCGGCATCGAGGCCGAATATCGCGCGGCGCATGTAAAGCCGGGCGAGCTCCCCGATTACCTCGCTGCCCGCCGCGCCGACCCGCTGTGGCGCGGCTGCAATGTCACCATGCCGCACAAGCAGGCGGTGATGACCTTGCTGGACCGGCTGGATCCGCTGGCAGAGCGCGTCGGCGCCGTGAATTCCATCGTCCCCGAGGGCGAAAGGGTCCTTACCGGCTATAACACCGACGTACCCGGCTTCCTTGAGCCCTTGCGGCCCCTGCTGGATGAAACACATTATTTCCGCATGGCGCGGGTTTTGGGCACCGGCGGCGCCGCGCGGGCAATTGTTACCGCGCTGGCGGATGAAAAGCTCGTCATCGTGCTGGCCGGGCGCAACAAGGAGAAGGCCCGCGCCCTGCTCGAAGAGCTCGACCCCAGCGGTGAGCACCATGCCGCCGATCTGGCGCATTTTGCCGACGCCACCGACTTTGCCTTCGACGATCGCGAACAATGCCTCGATCTCGTGGTCAACGCCTCGTCGCTGGGCATGACAGGAAGCCCCGCGCTCCAATTCGACCTCAGCCACGCGCCGCCGGGCTCGGTGTTTTACGATATCGTCACCAGCCCGCTCGACACCCGTTTCCTGCAAGCCGCGCGCGCGGCCGGGTTTCGCACCGTGGATGGCCTGTCGATGTTGATCGGGCAGGCCGACCATGCCTTCCGCCGGTTTTTCGGCGCGTCCCCGCCACGCGGGGAGGCCGACGTTGAACTGCGCGAGAGGCTAACCCCATGACTCGCCCGTTCATTTTGGGCCTCACCGGCTCCATCGGCATGGGCAAATCGGCAGTGGCGGGCATGTTGCGCGACGAAGGCGTGCCGGTGTTCGATGCAGACGCCGAGGTCCATCGCCTGCAGGGGCCGGGCGGTGCCCTGTTGCCTGCCATCGAAAGCGCCTTTCCCGGCACCACCGGGCCAAACGGGGTGGATCGCCCGAAACTGGGCGCGGCGGTTTTCGGCAAGCCCGAAGCTCTCGCCCGGCTGGAGGCGATTGTGCACCCAGCCGTGGCCGATTCGCGCGCCAGCTTTCTGACCACCCATGCCGCCGCGCCGCTGGTGGTGTTCGATGTGCCGCTATTGTTCGAAAAGGGCGGGTGGCAGAATGTTGATGGCGTGGCGGTCGTCTCTGCCCCACCCGAGGCACAAGCGGCGCGCGTTCTGGCCCGGCCGGGCATGACGCCGGAAAAATTCGCCCAGATCCTCGCCCTCCAGGTGCCCGATGCGGAAAAGCGTGCGCGCGCGAATTTCGTGATCGATACCGGTTGCGCGCTGGAGGAAACGCGCCAGAGCGTGAAAGAGCTGGTGTCGGGGTTGCTGGCTGGGAAGAAGTAGATTTTGAAGGGTAAAGACGCAGGGGCGAGTTTGATGTTCCGATTTGCCGATGCAAATCGGTCGGCCCGTGGCAACCCCTTCCCTGTCATTGTCGCGCCAAGGGATCGCCCCTGCGCAAGGCAACCGCGCTGCAGGCTCTTGAAACCGTTTCGCGGCAGGGCGCAACGCCGGGAGACGGGTGCGGAGCAAGACAATTATGGGGGTTTGGGGGTGTAACACCCCCAGGAATCATCCCCGTTTTCCCTTCCCCCCTTCAACCTTTATCCACCCATTCCGCGCATAGTTTGACCTGACACCCGAACCCGCGTTTGCCCTCTTGCCACTGGCGCAAAGCGGGAGGATAGATAAGCCGATGCGTGAGATTATTTTCGATACGGAAACCACCGGCCTTGATCCGAAAGGCGGTGACCGGCTGGTGGAAATCGGCTGCATCGAGATGGTCAACCGGGTTGAGACCGGCAACACATTCCACGCCTATTTCAATCCCGAGCGCTCCATGCCTTCCGCTGCCGAGGCGGTGCATGGATTGTCCGAAGCCTTTTTGGCCGACAAGCCGCTGTTCGCCACCCGCGCGGCGGAATTTCTGGAATTTATCGGTGACGCGCCGCTGGTCGCGCATAACGCCGGTTTCGACTTCGGCTTCGTCAATGCCGAGCTTGACAGAATTGGCCTGCCCCCGCTGGACAAGGGCCGGATGATCGACACGGTGGCGCTGGCACGCGTGCGGCACCCCGGCGCCAAGCTCAGTCTGGACGCGCTATGCTCGCGCTATGGCATCGATCGCAGCCACCGCACCCGCCACGGGGCCTTGCTCGATTCGGAACTTCTGGCGCAGGTCTATGTGGAGCTCACCGGCGGGCGCCAGATCGGGCTGGAACTGGCCGCCGAGGTCAGTGAAGAACTGGTGGTGACCATGACCACCACCTCGCGTGACCGCCCCCGCCGCGCGCCCCGCCCTCACACCGCCAGCGAGGCCGAGCTGGCGGCTCATGCCGCGTTTCTCGAATCCGTCAAATCGCCGCTGTGGCGAAGTTAGCCAGAGCGGCCTTGACGTAAACCGCGGGCCCGCCCGGACCTGCCCAATACAGGAGTAAGCATTATGGACATTCGCGTTTCCGGCCACCAGATCGAAACTGGCGATGCTTTGCGGGTCCACGCCGAGGAGCGGTTGTCCGCCACGGTCGGCAAATATTTCAGCCGGGCAATTTCATCGGTGGTGACAGTGGGCAAGGCGCCCGGCGGCGCCTTTCGCTGTGATATCGTCACCCATGTCCGCCAGGGTCTGATCCTCAAGGGCGCCGGGATCGCGCATGACGCGCATCACGCCCTGGATGCCGCCGCCGAGAAGATCGACACCCAGCTGCGCCGTTACAAGCGCCGCCTGCACGATCATCACGAGGCCGCGACACAGGCTGCCCGCGCGGAGGAGGCCGCCTACACGATCTTTATCGAGCCCGCCCCCGAGCAGGAGGAGATTACGGTAGATGCGCCGCTGGTCATCGCCGAAATGCGGGTGGACGTGCCAGAGGCGACCGTTTCCGACGCGGTGATGATGCTCGATCTGCGCAACACCAACGCGCTGATGTTCAAAAACGCTGGCACGGGCACCTATAATATGGTTTACCGGCGTGGTGATGGCTCGATCGGCTGGGTCGAACCGTCCTGACCATGCTCGCGCGTGTGGGCCCGGCGGTGAAGGCCGTGGGACAGCAGGCAGGATGGCAGGGCGATGGTGGCGCGCCCCAGTGGAAGTTTTCCGTCCGAGGGAAAATTTTCGGGGCGATTGCACAATCCGGCCCGGCGTCCTATCTGACCGGCCTTGAGGCTGGGCCCGCACACGCGAACCCAACCATTCCTTCGCGTCGGAACGGGTCCTTTCCGGCCCCGGCCCCGATGGCGACAAAGGCGATCAAAAGTTCTGCCATGACTGCGCTGTTCACGCTCCATCCCGATGCCGTTGGCACTATCCGTGCCGAGACAAAATCGGAAATCATTGGCCAACTCGCTCAGCGGTTTGCCAAGGTTTACGCGCTTGACGCCGGGATGATCCGTGAGCGGATAGAGGAGCGGGAGAGGCTGGGCAGCACCGGCTTTGGCCGCGGTGTGGCCATACCCCATGCGCGCATTCCCGATATCGCCCGGCCGATGGCGGTGTTCCTCCGGCTTGAGGCACCCGTGTCCTTCGATTCGGCCGATGATATGCCGGTGGATCTGGTTTTCGGCCTGCTTTCTCCCGAACAGGCGGGTGCGGCGCATCTTCACGCTCTGGCGGCGATCTCGCGCATGATGCGCGACGAGACAATGCACGCCGCGCTGACCCAGGCACCCGGGGACGAGGCACTTTACGGCCTCCTGTCCAATGGCATCGACCGTAACGCGGCCTGAAACGCCGGAGCCGGCGCAAGCGGCGGAGCGTGGACCCGCGCCTTCCGCGAATTCGCCATCGGCAGGCGCGCGGCTGCACTGGCAGGCCCTGGAAAGCCTCTATGCCGCCGCCCCCATCAACACCCTGTTCCGCTCATCGCTGTCCATCACGGGCGAGGGTCAGGCACGCATCAGTTTCGATGTTGACCCAACCTATCACCACGCGGCAGGCGCGGCACACGGCACCATCTATTTCAAGATGCTCGACGATGCGGCCTTCTATGCCGCCAATACGCTGGTGACCGACCGGTTTTTGCTGACCACATCGTTCAACCTGCACTTCACCCATCCGGTAAAGGCCGGGCGGGTGGTGGCGGAGGGTCGGTGGATCAGCGGCCGCCGCCGGGTGCTGGTGGCAGAGGCGCGACTGGTGGATGCCGACGGCGAGGAGATCGGGCGCGGCACCGGAACCTTCATGCGCTCGCGCATTTCGCTGTCGAGTCTCGATGGCTATGCCCGAGGGCTGGTGCGCGACACATGTGCCTGAAACGCGGGGCCTGAAATGCGCGGACCAGAATCGAATCGGGCGTGACCGACCGGCTTCCCGCCAGGCTGGAGGCAAGCGCGTTGTTGCGGCAGGTACAGGCGGCGGGCGGGTTTGGCTGTGTTTTGGCCAAGGGCGAGCCGGATGCGGGCACGCTGCTGGTGGTGCTTTGCCACAATGGCGGTGCGGATGGCGGCGAATGCCCCCGCGCCTATGAACGCATGCCCATGCCCGATGGCACGCGCCAATGGCAATTGAGCCGCAAGGCTGACCCCGAACACCCCGAATCCTTCCCTGATTATCTGTCCCGAAGATCCCGTCAGGACCCCGATCTGTGGATAATTGAACTGGATATCGCGGGTGGGGAACGGTTCATCGGACTGCCCCCGGGAAATCGTTGACTTCTTGTGCGTTGCACAATAGGGGCACAATCACCTTCTATGCGCAGGCTTTCTGATTGGCATTTCGGCCCATTGGTAAGCACGCAGACGGGGGGTAACCGGCAGGTTTGTTCCCGATCTTAACGCTTTTTGCGGAGATTTCGTGTCACCTGTGTCTGGTGCACCCACCGCCTAAAACGAATGATGAATGACTCGTATTTTTAACCGCGTGAGCAATTTCACCATTGCCACCACTCTCGTAGTCCTGCTGTGCGGTGCCATTGGTTCCGGTGCCGCCGCTCAAATCTCCCAAGTCGTGCAGCCCTCCATCGACGTGTTCGCCCCAACGGACAATGCGTCACCGCAGGTGCAGCCCCCACAGGTTCAGGCTGGCGACATCGCCACCCAGGCCGCCTCGCTTGAAGATCTCATCGCGCAGCAGCAGCCCGTCGGCGCCATTACTCCCGAACTGAAGTGCCTCGCTGGCGCAATCTATTTTGAGGCGCGTGCCGAAGCACCCGCGGGTCAGCTTGCCGTTGGCCGGGTGATCGTGGCGCGGACCAAGTCCGGCCATTTCCCCACGACCTATTGCGGCGTGGTGTTGCAGCCCTCGCAATTCTCCTTCGTGCGCCATCACGCGATTCCGACGATCGACCACAGCAGCGCCCAGTGGCAGCAGTCCGTCGCCATCGCGCGAATCGCTGCCGAGGGTAGCTGGCAAAGCCCGGTCGAGGGCGCGCTCTACTTCCATGCGAAGCGCGTGTCGCCCAATTGGCACCGCCACCGCCTCGCGCAGATCGACCATCAGGTCTTCTATCAATAATTAGCCGGTGCCGGCGCCTCCCCACCGAAGGGAGGCGCCGGCCCGTCTTGCGCATCAGCCGGCGTTATCGCCGCGCAACTCCACCCACATCGGCGCGTGATCGCTGGCCTTTTCCCGGCCGCGATGATCCTTGTCCACGCCGCAGGCCACCAGCCGGTCCGCCGCCTCGGGCGAAAGCAGCGCATGGTCGATGCGAAAGCCGTGATCGCGCTGCCACGCTCCGGCCTGATAGTCCCAATAGGTCCAAACCCCGCCCGCCGGATATTGCGTGCCGATGGCATCCGTCCAGCCATCGGCCAATAATGTCGCATAGGCGTCGCGCGATTCCGGCTGCATCAGCGCGTCCTCGGCCATCGCCCGCGGCGACCACACGTCGCAATCGCGGGGGATGACGTTGTAATCGCCGGTAACGATCGCCGGGATTTCCAGCGTCATCAACTCCGCCATGCGCGCGCGCAGCCGCTTCATCCACGCCAGCTTGTAATCAAATTTCGGCCCGGGTAGCGGATTGCCGTTGGGCAAATAGATGCAGGCGACGCGCAGGCCGAAAACATCCGCCTCCAGATAGCGCGACTGCTCATCCTCCGCATCGCCCGGCAGGCCGCGCAACACTTCCACCGGTTGAGCGTCCCGCGCGAGAATCGCCACGCCGTTGAAGCTCTTCTGCCCATGCCAGATGGCGCCATAGCCGATCTTCTCGAACTCCTCCGCCGGAAAGCCCTCGTCCTGCGTCTTGATCTCCTGCAGGCAGGCGACATCGGGGCGCGTCTCCTCCAGCCATTCCAGCAAACGGGGCAGGCGGGCTTTGATGCCGTTGATGTTGAAGGAGGCGATTTTCATTAGGGCGGGGTTCCCAGAAGAAGGGGGAATTAAGCAGGGGTGTTACACTCCTGCACCCCAAAACGTCTTCCGGCGAGAGGTTGTGCGGGTGGCACCGTCTTGCGTCAACTCTACCGCCGGAGGCAATAATTGAAAGCCGCTTCCCGGCAAGGCGCAAGATCGACCGGAAGCGCAACGCCGACAGGATTGGGTGCCGGGCCGACCGATTTGCATTGACAAACCGGCACATCAAGCGCCCCCGCCGTGGGCCCTAAACCACACCCTAAATCAAATCGCGAAGCTCGCTCCGCACCCGCACCCGGCACTGGCCTGCGGATTTTCCACCTTGAACGCCGCGCCGCCCAGCGATTCGACGTAATCCACCACGCAGCCCGCCACCAGATCGAGGCTGACCGGATCAACCACCAGCCGCACGCCATCGGTTTCCGCAACGACATCCTCAGCCTCCGGCGCATCGGCAAGGCCAAAGCGGTATTGGAAGCCCGAGCACCCCCCGCCCTCAACGGAAAGCCGCAGGATGGCCGGCTTTTCCTGCTTGGCCGAAATGGCCGCCACGCGCGCGGCGGCAGACGGGCTGAGTGTAACCGGGTTGGGCGAGAGGGTTTGAGCGTTCATGCGCCCAATGTATGCCTCCAGCGCCCCGCCCGCAAGTCGCGGCGCCCACCCGACCAGTCTAGGCCATCTGAATATAGGAGCGCAGCGCCTCGGCCTCGGTGGAAATATGGTCGATTCGGTATTTCACCAGATCGCCGATGGAGATGAAGGCCACGAACTTGCCATCCTTCATCACCGGCAGGTGGCGAATGCGGCGACGGGTCATCAGGCCGAGAGCCTCCAGCACGCCGGTCTCGGGGGAAACAGAGAAGGCGGGTGCGGTCATCACTTCGCCCACCAGCATATCCAGCATGGCCGGACCATGGAGTTGCAGCTGGTGAATGACATCGCGCTCGGAAAATATGCCAGCCACTCCGGCGCCGTCAAACACCGGCATGGCGCCGATATGGCGGCTGGCCAGCTGCGCCACGGCATCGCGCACCGAGGTGCTGGTGGTGGTGCTGAAAACGGTTTCGGACCGCCCTTCGATCAATCGCGCAATAGTCATGGCAGCTCTCCCGATCTGCTCTTTGGGGTGCCGAGTATGCCACGACCAGAAGAAAACGCCATAGGCTGATTGGCGCAAAGCACGCGACCCCGGCTTGCCCTGTCCCGCGCTCCGGGGCATGGGTTGCCCCATGGCCAACCTGCCCCCATCTCCGCAAACCGCCGAAGCCGCCATCGCGGCATGGAGCCGGTTGCGGCGGCTGATGGCGCGGCTGATGCTGGGCGTGGTGGCACTGGTGGCGCTTGCGGGTGTGGCGGTCTGGCGCCATCGCGGCATCGTGCCGGTGCGCTTTGCGATCATGGCCGCCGTGGGCATGGGCATGTTGATGCTGGTGGCTTCCGGCCTGATGGGGCTGGCCCATCTTCGCCGCGCCCGCCGGAACAACCCGCCCCGCGCCTAGCCTTTGGGTTCGGGGTAAAGCCGGAAGTCCTCCACCGGCACACCACCGATCAGATGCTCCTGAATAATCCGCTCCAGCACATCTTCACGGGCGGAATGGTACCAGACGCCGTCTGGCCAGACCACGGCGATGGGCCCGGCAAAGCAGACCTTCAGGCAATCGGCCTTGCTGCGGTGGATGCCCGCCTCGGTGAGGCCCAATTGTTTGACGCGCTTTTTCAGATAGGCCCAGGCGGCGCTGCCCACCTCGGCGGAACAGCATTCGCCCTTCTGCGGTTCGGCGCAAAGGAAGATGTGCCGCTGGATGCCGCCCGGGTGCGCGGCGCCGGCCTTGGCCAAAGCCTCGCCCGCGCGGGCGATATCCAGAGGGTCCGCGCGCGCAATCCCGGAAGGGTTGGCGGTCATGCCGGGAATGCGCCGCGCCCGCTCAGCCCCGCTTGCCGACGATGCGCGCGATCTCGGCGGAAACCAGCCGCTCCACAATAGCGGGCAGGTTCGCGTCCAGCCATTCGGTCAGCGCCGGGCGCAACAACTCGCGCACCATGCCTTCCAGCGAGGTCTCGCCCGAGCGGACGATCTGCGGCTGGGCGCGCGGTTCCGACAGCATGGACAAAGCCGCCAGCGATTCGCGCATCGAATTGCGCGCCTCGGGGGTAACCAGCGAACCGCTGCCGTCACCCGGCGCCGGGACAGCCTCGGTCAGCCCATCCAGCAGGGCAAGGTCGAGCACATCATCCGCCCCGCGCGCGCGGGTTTCGCTGGGGCGCGAATCGGCAGGAGCGCGATTGTCGCGGGCGATCACCTGCTTGATCGCTTCCAGAATTTCCTCAACCGATGGTGCGCCCGGCTGCTGCATGCTCAAAGCTCCAAAAGGGGAGGGCGCCGATAGCTGTCCCTCAAACCAAAGGCGGGATCCGGACCAGACCCGGCCCAAAACCCGTGTAAATACTTATAACCGCTCAGAGAATCGCAGAATCGGCCATTACGGTTAATTCTTGGGAATAGACCCATCCTGAGCCGGGGTGTCAACCGTGCGGCTGGCATGGGCGGCGGGTTTGCCATCGCCATCCCAATCCCACGCATCGCCGCGCACATGGGCGTAATGCAGCTGCGGGTCATAGAGCGGGCCGCCGTCGAGGCCGAGATCCTTCGCCCCCGCGCGCCCCATGGCCGCCAGCAGGCTGAACCCGGCGACATAGCCGTTGCGCCGCGCCGTGGCCAATTGCACCTGCGCGTTCACCAGCTCCTGCTCGGCGTTGAGAATATCGAGGATGGTGCGGTTGCCCACGCTGTTTTCCGCGCGCACGCCCTCAAGGCTCAAGGCGGCGGCATCCACGGCGGTTTGGGTGGAGGTGATGATTTCCTGCGCGGCCTGCCATGAGGAGAAAGCCGCGCGCACCTGCGCGATCACCTGCCGCTCGGCGCCAATCTCGCCATCCAGCGCGGCGCCCTCGCGAGCCTCGGCCTGCCGGACCAGCGCGGAAGGGCGTCCGCCCGAATAGAGCGGCACCGTGGCGCGCACGCCAACATCGGCGGTGTTGATGGTTTGCGGCAGGGCATTGCCCAAATAGGCCGGCAAAGAGCCAAGATAGTCGCTGCGCGCGGCATCGGCGAAAATGCTCAGTTTCGGCAGACGCGCGGCCCCGGCGGCATTGGTGTCGAACCGGGCGGCATGCGCGCGGGCATGGGCGG
>CAIWFP010000122.1 GCA_903911985.1 uncultured Sphingomonadales bacterium | reverse complement strand
CACCTTGGGCTCCACGGTCACATCGCGGCCCTGCTCGGTGTCCCAGCTGAAGCACACGCTCTCCGGCGCGATCAGGCTGGCGCCATCGGCCATGGCCCGCGCCCGGCGGCGCTGCTGCCAGCGCCCCTCGGCCTCGGCCAGTTCGGCGCGGCTGTTGATGCCCGCCACCTCGTCAGGATCGTCGGTCACGACCACGGCGCAAACCCGGCCATCCTCATTGGCGATGTTGACGATATCGGTGAGGTAATACTCCCCTTGCGCATTGTCATTGCCCACCCGGGCCAGCAAAGCGAACAGCTCAGCGCCCCGCACCGCCATCAGGCCGGAATTGCACAAGCCGCAGGCGCGCTCCCCGGGCGAGGCGTCCTTATGCTCCACCATTTTTGTCACAAGGCCCGAGTTTGACGAATCCATGGCGGCGATCACCCGCCCATACTGCAGCGGATCTTCGGGCGCGAAGGCCAGCACCACCACGGCCGGATTGTCATCGCCATGCAGCCGCTCGATCATCGCCCGCATGGTCTCGGGGCGGACAAAGGGCACATCGCCATAGAGAATCAGCACATCACCCGCGAAATCCGCCAAAGCCCCCCCGGCCTGTTGCACGGCATGGCCAGTGCCATGCTGGGGGTCCTGCACGGCGATCATGGCCCGCCCGCCAAGCGCCTTTTCCAGCTGCTCGCGCCCATGCCCCGCCACCACCACCTGCCGCGCCGGGTTCAGCGCGGCGGCACTGGCCAGCAGATGCTCCAGCATCGGCCTGCCAGCGATCGGGTGCAGCACCTTGTGGGTGTCGCTTTTCATGCGGGTACCCTTGCCAGCGGCAAGAACGACGATAGCGAGCGGAGCGTTTTGATGTGTCATAATGCGGCTATCTGCCACCAAATCCTTGCAACTTCCATACAGGCGCGGCATCGGCCCGCAGATGGCCCATTTTCCTTTCGAAATCGTCGGCTTCGACCTCGACGGCACCCTGCTCGACACCCATGTTGATCTCGGCCTCGCGCTCAATCACGCGCTGGCGCAGGCTGGTCGCGCGCCGGTTCCGGTAAGTGCCGTCGCCTCGCTGATCGGCGGGGGCTCGCGCCTCATGCTGGGCCGGGCGCTGGAGATAACCGGCGGCCCCTGCGACATGCCGATGGACCAGCTTTATCGTCACCTGCTTGATTATTACGAGGCCAATATCGCCGTCCACACCCGCCTCTACCCCGGCGGCGCGGCGATGCTGGACGCGCTCGAATCGCGGGGGGTTAAACTGGCGGTGGTGACCAACAAGATGGAATATCTCGCGGTGCGGCTGCTGGACGCGCTCGATCTGTCAAAGCGCCTGTTCACCATCATCGGCGGCGACACCATGGGGCCGGGCCGCGCCAAGCCCGCGCCCGATCCACTACTGGAGATGATCAAGCGCGCGCCCGCCACAGGTCGCGCCGCGCCCCGCGCCGCCCCCCGCGCCGCTTATGTGGGCGACACCAGCTTCGACACGGGCGCGGCCCGCGCGGCGGGCATCCCCTGCGTTGCGGTCAGCTTCGGCTTTTGCGACGCGCCGCCGCAGGAACTGGGCGCCGATGCGGTGATTGATCATTTTGACCAGCTGGTGCCCACGCTACAACGATTGTAGGGGCATCGGCTGCAACGGCATTACCAATTTGTTGATCACAGGTTTCACGACACAGGCGGGAGC
The DNA here is from genome assembly GCA_903911985.1 of uncultured Sphingomonadales bacterium. Taxonomy (GTDB): domain Bacteria; phylum Pseudomonadota; class Alphaproteobacteria; order Sphingomonadales; family Sphingomonadaceae; genus Novosphingobium. The sequence continues at coordinate 6,079 of CAIWFP010000122.1, read as the reverse complement.
ATATCCATGAGCATTTCATTCGCGGGCAAGGTTGCCATTGTCACCGGGGCCGGGGGCGGTCTGGGCCGGGCCTATGCGCTGGAACTGGGGCGTCGGGGCGCCCGGGTGGTGGTCAACGATCTCAGCGCCAGCCGCGATGGCACCGGCCATTCCGATGCCGCCCTGCAGGTGGTAGAAGAAATCCGCAAGGCTGGCGGCGAGGCAATGTCAAACGGCGGCAGTGTCGCTGAATATGAGCAGATGGTGGAAATGGTAGCCAAGACCAAAGAGGCCTGGGGCGGCGTGCATATCCTCATCAACAACGCCGGCATTCTGCGCGACAAGAGCTTTGCCAAGATGGAACCGGCCGATTTCGAGCTGGTGGTGCGCGTGCATCTTCTGGGCAGCGCCTTTACCACCAGGGCAGTGTGGGACACGATGCGCGAGCAGAATTATGGGCGTATCGTCATGACCACCTCCTCGGCCGGGCTTGGCGGCAATTTCGGTCAGTCCAACTACGCCGCGGCCAAGCTGGGTCTGGTCGGCCTGGCCAAGTCGCTGAGCCACGAGGGCGCCAGGAACAATATCCGCGTGAATGTTCTGGCCCCCACCGCCGCCACCCGCATGACCGAAAATATCTTCCCCGAGGAAGCCCTTGCCGCCTTCCAGCCGGAATATGTCGCGGCCGGCGCCCTGTTCCTCGCCTCGGAAGATGCGCCGAACAATGTCATTCTGGGCGCGGGCGCGGGCGTCTTCCAGTCGGCCTGGGTCACGATGAACGAGGGCGTGCTGCTCGACCATGACCATTGCACCGTGGAAGGCGTCGCCGCCGCATGGGGACAGATCAGCGATCGCAGCACCGACGCGCCCGTCGCCAACGGCATGGAGCAATTCCACAACGCGGTGGAACTCCTGACGAAGGCCAAGGGCTGACACGGCGAAAACCGGCGCGAGGGATTGCCCCCCGCGCCGGATCGCCGCCAGTGTTTCCCGCAAGTTTCGCGCGATAATCACGGCATGGCACCGCCCCGGCCCATCGGGCTTTGACTTTGCCACCCGGCGGCGCCACCCTGCGCGCCGAAGAGGATGCCGCCCATGAGCTATAGCGAAGCCGACCTGCAATCCGCGATTAACGCGGGCGCCATCAGCGCCGAGGCGGCCGAGGCCCTGCGCGCGCACGTTGCCGCCGGACGCAGCGCCCCCATCGCCGACGACGAGCAATTCCGCCTCGTCACCGGCTTCAACGATATTTTCGTCACCATCGCCTGCGCGCTGGTGATCTTCGCCTCGGCCGCGATTGGCGGCCATGCGCTGGGTGGATGGTTCGTCGCGGCAGCCTGCTGGGCCATGGCCGAGGTCTTCACCAAGCGCCGCCGTCTGGCCCTGCCCTCCATCGTGCTGCTGCTGGGCTTTGTCGTGGCGCTGGGGCTGGCCGTGGGCGATGTGGTGGGGGCGTTGTTGCCGGCACACGCTGTCCCGCACCGTTATGGCCCTCAGTTAAATCAGGTGCTTAACACGGACGAACGCTACCCTTGGCAAACCGCGCTGATCTTCGGCGCCGGGGCCTTCGCCGCCGCCCTTGGCGCCCTCGCCCACTGGCGCCGCTTCCGCGTGCCGATCACCATAGCTGCGGGCGTCGGCGGCGCGGTGCTGCTGCTGCTCTCCCTCATCGCCGCCGCGCTGAACCAAACGCCGGGCAGCAACGCCTTCCTGCCACCCGCCGCGCTGATCTGCGGCCTCGCCGTCTTCGCCTATGCCATGCGCTGGGACCTTTCCGACCCCGACCGGCGCACACCCCGCGCCGACATCGCCTTCTGGCTCCACCTGCTGGCCGCCCCCCTCATCGTCCACCCGCTGTTCTTCTGGATGGGGGTGACCGGCGGCGGGCAGGTGAGCGCGCTGGTGGCCGCCGGTGTGCTGGCGATTTATGTGTTCTTCGCCGCCGTGGCGCTGGCGATAGACCGCCGCGCGCTGCTGGTCTCGGCCCTCGCCTATGTGCTCATCGCGCTGGGGCAGTTGTTCCGGCAATATGGCGCGGTGGAACTCAACGTGGCGCTGACCGCGCTGGTGATCGGCACGGCGCTGCTGATGCTCTCGGCCTTCTGGGCCCCCATCCGCGCCGCCGTGCTGGGCAAATTGCCGCCAGAGCTGGTCGCGAAACTGCCCCGTTCCGCTATTTCTCGATCAGCCTGAGCAACCGCCGCTCAATCGGAAACAACACGCTGGCCAGCTCGTGCCCGCGCTTCAGCACCTGGCCCGCCTCGCCATAGAGCGTCCACATGCCCTGCTTGCTGCGCAAGGCCGGACATTTCTCGATCCGCGCCTGCGGGCGCTCGGCGGCGCGGCGAAAGGCGCTGAAGCTGGCGGCATCCTTGCCGAAATCCATGGCATAATCGCGCCACTCGCCCGCCGCCACCATCCGCCCATAGAGGTCGAGAATGCGGGTCAGCTCCAGCCGGTCAAACCCGACCTGCAAGCTTGCGCGCGGAAAGGCGATGACATTCGGCCCGCCGCCACCAGCCCCGCCCTGCATGCCGGGCCGGTCACTGCCGCCACCCGCCATCGCGCCACTCAACCCTTGCTCTTGGCGGGCTTAACGGCGGCTTGCGGCCTTGTGCCAGCGGCATCACGCGCGGCAAACAACAGCGCCACCTGCTCGCGCAAAGCCGCCACCTCGCCCTCCAAGGCCTCCAACCGCTGCGTGGCCAGTTCAACCTCGTCGGCGCAAGGGTCCTTGCAGGGGGTGCCATAGGGCAAAAACTCCCGCTCGCCAGCGGCCCGCGCGGCCACCTGGGTGGAATGCGCCTTGACCCCGACCATGGTCACGCCATCGGGCACATCCTCGGTGACCACCGCATTGGCCCCCACCCGCGCCTTGGCGCCAACGGTAATCGGCCCCAAAATCTGCGCGCCAGAGCCGATGGTCGCGCCATCGAGCAAGGTGGGATGCCGCTTGCCCCCCACGCCATTGGCCGGATTGGTGCCGCCCAGCGTAACGCATTGATAGATGGTGACGGTATCGCCAATATCCGCCGTCTCGCCAATCACGGTAAAGCCGTGGTCGATAAACAGATGCCTGCCGATGGTGGCGCCGGGGTGAATGTCGATAGCGGTGAGGAAGCGGGCAAGATGGTTCACCGCCCGGGCGAGGAAAAACAGCCGCGCCTGAAACAGCGGATGCGCCACGCGATGCAGCGCCAGCGCCCAAAAGCCCGGGTAGAGCAACACTTCCCAGCGCGAGCGCGGCGCCGGATCGCGCGCCACCACCGAGTCGAGGTAGGCGATCAATCGATTGAACATACCCGTTTCTTCCACCTATTCCCGGCTCTGGCAAGCGCGCCATCGCCCCAACCCCTTGTTGGCAGGGCCCCTTACAGCAATCGCGGCTGGCTGATACCCGACAATTCCGCCAGAGCCTCGCGCCAGATCGCTGGCCCGGGCGCAACCTTGCGCTCAAGACTGAGCCGGTCAATCGTGGCCACCACCCGTTCGGCCCCCATATGGGAACGCGTCGCGCGGGCCGCAAGATAGCGCGTTCCTTCCTCACCCAGCGCCAAACGCCGCGCCTCGGCATGGGCGGCGATCAGCTCGGCCATCATCGCATCGTCTGGCGCGCCGATTTCCAGCAGCAGCGCCGCCCCCAGCCGCGAGGCAAGGTCGGGCAGGGTCACCTTCCAGCCGCCTTCCCGCGCGGCAACGGTCAGCAGCAGCGGTGTTGCCGCCTCCTGCGCCCGGTTCCAGCGGTGAAACAGCGCGGTTTCGTCCATCTGGTCGGCATCATCCACCGCCTCGCCCAGCCCATTCTCGACGAACCAGCGCGCCAGCAGGGTTTTGCCCGAACGCGCCGGACCCTGCAAAACAGCGGTGCGAAACGGCCAGCTGGCCACCGCGCCGAATGCTTCCACAACCCCGGCATTGGCATTGCCGACGACGATGCGGGCAGGGCCTCCCCCCGGGCCGATGGAGAGGGGCAGGGCAATCTGGCTCATGGCTGGCTCATGGCTGGCTCATCTCTGGCGCCAGCTCAGTGCCGGATTTTCAGCACATTGCCATTGACCGCAACCTGCCAGCCGCGCGCGCGCAGCAGAGCCGCCAGATCGGCGGGTGTGCCGGCAAAGCCCGCCCGCATCACCGAAGTGCCGCCAATGGCGATCGAGGTGGTGGCAACACCACTGGCCCCCGGCACCCCCTTCAGCGCGGCCAGAGCCGCATCCACCGCCCGCGCATCGGGCGAGGCGAACTGGATGGTCAGCGCCGCCTCGGCGGTCTTGGCGCCGGGCTTCACGCCCGTTTTGGCATCGGCGGAGGGCAGGCCCAGCGGCAGCGCCCACACGGCTCCGGCGGCATCCTGCGCGGCGGCGGCGGCCTCCTCGTCGGCCTGCTGCTTGCGGCCCAGCGCGATCAGCCCGGCAATGCCCGGTTCGGCCGCCCCGGGATGTTCCAGCGTCAGGCTGGCATCCGGGCGCAACAACCCGCGCGTCAACGCGTCGCTATAAAGCTGGTCAATGCGGGTAATGGCCTGCGCCAGCATCCCGGGCAGCGCCGCCTCGTCGGGCGCATCCATGGTAAAGCTGCCGAGGTATGTGTTGTCAGGGCCATAGCGCGCGGTGAAGCTGCCATGCACCGGCCCACCCGGCCATTGCCGCTCCAGCCGGGCCATCGGCATCACCACGTCGGCGGCGCCAAACTGGTCGAGAATATTGCGCCACCACACGCGGCTGCGCCGTCCGGCCTGCCCGGCGGTCAGCAGCAGCGAATCGCCCCCCGCGCCCGAAGGCCGGACATAATCCATGGCGCTGGTGCCGGAGCGATATTCCGCCCAGGCCCTCTGCCAGACGCCCCGCACCTCGAACACCTGCGCCACCCCGCCCGAATAGAGCACCGGTATCACCAGCATCGGCGCGGAACGGCGAATCACCGCCCCGTTCTGCCCGGCGACAAACTGGCCGGCACGGGCGCGATCAAATTCCACCCGCAGCCGCGCGTGATAGCGATGCGGGCCCACTTCCTCCGATTCCACCACCACCGAGGAAACCAGCCCCTCAATCGTGCCCGCATCCAGCGCAGCCCCATGGCTTTGTGCCCAGGCCAGCTGCCATGCCTGCCGCCAGCCAGCCGCGCGCGCCTCTGCCGCGGTGCGCCCCGTGGTGTCCACCTCGATGCCGGAAACCGCGATATTCCCGGTATTCACCACCGGTGCGATTCCCCGTTCACCCTCGATCTGCGCCAGCAGCCGTGTCGGCCCGACCAGGGCCACGGCGCCAGCGCACATGATTCCCAACCCGAAACACAGGCCCAAAACGGGCTTGCGCAAGGCAGGCAGGGGGCGATTGCCCGGGCGGATGGGGGTGCCGGTGTGATGCATGGAGGGAAAATGGTTCATAAATTCTGGCGCCTTTTGCCTAAACCCTCATGGAAATCCAAGCGCGAAAGCGTTAGGCGCATTCGTCATGAGCGATAACAACGACAAATCCGCCCCGTCACCCCGGTCCTACTCCTACGAGCAGGCAGGTGTCTCCATTGCCGCGGGCAACGCGCTGGTGAAGGCCATTGGCCCGCTGGCCCGCGCCACCGCCCGCCCCGGCGCCGATGCGGAGCTTGGCGGCTTTGGCGGTTTCTTCGATCTGAAAGCGGCGGGATACAAGGATCCGCTGCTGGTGGCGGGCAATGATGGCGTGGGCACCAAGGTCAAACTGGCCATCGACCATGACCGGCATGACGCCATCGGCATCGACCTTGTCGCCATGTGCGTCAACGACCTGATCGTGCAGGGCGCCGAGCCACTGCTGTTTCTCGATTACTTCGCCACCGGCAAGCTGGACAATGGCATTGCCGAGCGGGTCGTGGCGGGAATCGCCGAGGGCTGCAAGCTGGCGGGCTGCGCCCTCATCGGCGGCGAGACGGCGGAAATGCCCGGCATGTATGCCCCGGGCGACTACGACCTCGCCGGTTTCTGCGTCGGCGCGGTGGAGCGCGGCGAGCAACTCGGCGGCGACAAGGTAGCGGCTGGCGACGTGTTGCTGGGCCTTGCCTCCTCGGGCGTTCACTCCAACGGCTACTCGCTGGTGCGCCGCCTCGCCGCCGACAAGGGCTGGAAGCT
>CAIWFP010000121.1 GCA_903911985.1 uncultured Sphingomonadales bacterium | reverse complement strand
GCGGCGCTGCTCTCCATCTCGAAGGAGAAGGAGGCGTCGTTGAGGCGGAGGCGGCCGATGCTCTCGCGCAGCTTTTCGAAATCGGCGGCATCGGCGGGGAAGAGGCCGCAGAAGACGACCGGCTGGACTTCCTTGAAGCCGGGGAGCGCCTCGAGGGCGCCGTTTTTCACCGTGGTGATGGTGTCGCCGACCTTGGCCTGCGCCACTTCCTTGATCTGCGCGGTGATGAAGCCGATCTCGCCGGGGGAGAGTTCGGGCAGTTGCTCGATCTTGGGGGTGAAGCAGCCGACGCGGTCGATCAGATGTTCGGTGCCGCCGGCCATGAATTTGACGTGGAGGCCCTTTTTGATGACGCCATCGATGACGCGCACGAGGATGACCACGCCGAGGTAGGGATCGTACCAGCTATCGACCAGCATGGCCTTGAGTGGCGCTGCGGCGTCGCCCTTGGGCGGGGGGATGCGGGTGACGACGGCTTCCAGCACGTCGATGATTCCTATTCCAGACTTGGCGCTGGTGAGGACGGCGTTGGAGGCGTCCAGCCCGATGATCTCCTCGATCTGCGCCTTGACCTGTTCGGGCTCGGCGGCGGGCAGGTCGATCTTGTTGATGACGGGGACGATCTCGTGGTTGTGCTCGATCGACTGGTAGACGTTGGCGAGGGTCTGCGCCTCAACGCCTTGGGCCGCGTCGACCACCAGCAGCGCGCCTTCGCAGGCGGCAAGGCTGCGCGAGACCTCATAGGCAAAGTCGACATGGCCCGGCGTGTCCATGAGGTTCAGCTCATAGGTCACGCCATCCCTGGCGGTGTATTTCAGGCGCACGGTCTGCGCCTTGATGGTGATGCCGCGTTCGCGCTCGATATCCATGTTGTCGAGCAGCTGCGGGCTCATCTCGCGCTCGGTGAGCCCGCCGGTGAACTGGATCAGGCGATCCGCCAGCGTGGACTTGCCATGGTCGATATGGGCGATGATGGAGAAATTGCGGATCAGGGAGAGGTCGGTCATGCGCGCGCGTTAGCAGGGGATGGCGGGGATGTCATGGGGGGATGCGCGCGAGAGTTCGCGGGAACATCGTGCAGAGTGATAGGCGAGTGGGCTTTGCGTGATGGCGCGAAGGTGCTTGTCGATAAAACCTTAGAGTATTATGCTGTGGCTGCGGGCGATGGTCTTGTGATGTGCCCCGAGTTTCCTGTCCCATGAAAGATCGGGCGAGCATAAACGAACGTCACCACACTCCCGGGAGGCAAGCCATGAAAAATCACATCCGCTTCGGCATAGTTCTGGCACTTGGCATGACCGTGGGCATGGCCGCGCAGGTGCAGGCCAATCCGCCCGTTTCAAATATCACAATCCTCCCCGGCCACAAGGTTGGGCCGCAAACGCTGCCCTTTGGCGGCGTGCTGGTCAATAATGGCGCCATCGCCGGCGGGACCAGCTCGGGCATCACCTCCACCGCGCCGGGCCCGGTCACGATTACCAATAATGGCGTGATAACCTCCAGCACCAATGGCATCACCACCGCGGGCAACAGCACCATCGTGAACAATGGCACGATTACCGTCAGCAACAGCACCACTTCGGTGAGCAACCATGCCGTTTCCGTGGTGACCGTCGGCATACAGCAGGGCCAATAGGGCAACAGGGCCAATAGGGCAGCAGGGCCAATAGGCCACAGGGCCAATAGGGTTCTGCAACTGGCGCTCCCGCGTGGAGGCCTGAACACGCGCTGTCGGCTGGGTGACGAAGGATTGGGATCGCGCGCGCGTTGCCTTGAACGGCCGCGTGCGGAGGTGTTTGTGTCGCCTGTCGGAAGATTTGGCGCGGCCGGAAGGTTTTTGCGCCAGGGCCGGCTGAATCTCACCAATCAATCTGTTGAGTACAGCCCCCGGCTATCCCTTTTGCACTTGCCAAACTGGCCCAAGTGCAGTGTCTTACAGCCCTTCCATATAACAACAGCCTCGGCGTCACGCGACCGACCGGGCAGGAGAGAGTTAGTGCTGCATATCGCCATAATTGGATCCGGGCCTGCCGGCTATTACACCGCCGAAGCCGTGCAGAAGCAGTGGGGCGAGAATGCGCGCGTTGACATCTTTGATCGCCTGCCCGTGCCCTATGGGTTGATCCGGACTGGCGTTGCACCTGATCATCAATCGATAAAGGGCGTGTCGCGGCGATATGAGGCGGTGGCCCTGTCCGACACGGTGCGGTTTCTGGGCAATGTTACCGTTGGGGTGGATGTGTCCATCGCCGAACTGGAGGAACTCTATGACGCGGTAGTGCTGGCCACAGGGGCGCCGAATGACAAGGCGCTGGATAGTCCGGGTGAGGAGCTGGGCAATGTGTACGGCAGCGCGGCTTTCGTCGGGTGGTATAATGGCCATCCCGCCTTCGCCGCACTCGACCCCGACCTTTCCGGCGGGGATGCGGTGGTGATCGGCAATGGCAATGTGGCGCTGGATGTCGCGCGCATTCTGGCCAAGCAGCCGGGCGAATTTGTCGGATCGGACATTGTCGGGCACGCGCTGGACCTGCTTGCCGGCTCGTCGTTAACGCGGGTGACGATTTTGGGCCGGCGCGGGCCGCACCAGATCGCCATGACGCCCAAGGAGCTGGGCGAACTGGCCCATTTGAACCGCGCGGCTCCGCGGGTTGATCCCAAGGATTTTCCGCCCGAGGCCGATGATGTTCTGCTGGAGCCGGGACAGCGCAAATCGGTGACGCATCTGCGCAGCTTTGCCGCCATTCCCGAAAGCTTTCGCGCGGATCATCCCTTCGAGGTCGCATTCGACTTTTTTGCCGCCCCGCGCCGGTTGAACGGCGAGAACGGGCGGGTGATGTCCATCGAGATCGAGCGGACCCGGCTGGATGATGCCGGGCGCGCGGTGGGGACAGGTGAATTCTACACCATTCCCGCAAGTCTGGTCGTGGCCTGCATCGGCTATCAGACCTCACCCATTCCCGGCGTTCCATTCGACGAGGCCGCCGGGCGCTTTGCCAATGACGATGGGCGCATTCTGCCCGGGCTCTATTGCGTCGGCTGGGCGCGGCGGGGGCCTTCGGGCACCATTGGCACCAACCGGCCCGATGGCTTTGGCGTGGTCGAAAAAATAGCCGAGGATGTGGGGCAGGGTGGCGGAAAAGAGGGGGGCGAGGGCTTTGATGCTCTGGCGGACACACGCGGCCTGAAGCTGGTGCGGTTCAGTGACTGGCAGAAGATCGACGAGGCCGAGGTCAAGCGCGCCCGCGAGGGGGCCCCGCGCGAGAAATTTGTCGCGGTGGACGAGATGATCGAGGTCGCGGGGAAGGCCTGAGAGGGGTGTTCCCGGGGCGAGTGGGTTAGCAAGATGCGAGGGACTAGTCCCTCGCGCTCCCATTACCTGCCGTGCCATTACCTGCCGTGCCATTACCGGCCGTGGTTGCGCCCAACCTCACTGGTGGCGCGAGCGGGAAGTGTCGCTGGCCATCGGCAGGGCGCCACGGCTGAAGCACCTGCGCTACAAAAGGGAAAGCGAGGGTCAAGGAACTCGTCCCTCGCACCCGAAAAACCTGAAACTCAGGCCGCCAGCTTCAACTCCAGCCGATCCCAGATTTCCACCAGAGCGCGGGTGAGGCCCTCCATCATGGCTTCGCTGTGGGCCGGGCCCGGGGTAAAGCGCAGCCGCTCTGTCCCGCGCGGCACGGTGGGGAAGTTGATCGGCTGCACATAGACGCCATATTCGGCGAGCAGAATGTCGCTGATCTTCTTGGCGCGCACCGGGTCGCCCACCATCAGCGGCACGATATGGGTGGTGGAAGGCATGACCGGCAGCCCGGCCTGTGCAAACAGGCGCTTGAGGCAGGCGGCGGCGGCCTGCTGGCCCTCGCGCTCGACGCTGCTGGCCTTCAGATGGCGAACCGAGGCCAGCACCCCCGCCACCAGCACCGGCGACAGCGAGGTGGTGAAGATGAAACCGGGCGCATAGGAACGGATCACGTCGATGATCTTGGCATCGGCGGCGATATATCCACCCATGACGCCAAAGGCCTTGCCCAGCGTGCCCTCGATGATGGTGATGCGATGCGCCGCCTCGTCACGATCCGAGATGCCGCCACCGCGCGGGCCATACATGCCCACGGCATGGACCTCGTCGATATAGGTAATGGCGTTATACTTGTCGGCCAGATCGCAGATGGCGTGGATGGGCGCGACGTCGCCATCCATGGAATAAACGCTTTCAAAGGCGATCAGCTTTGGCAACTCGGGGTCGGTCTCGGCCAGCAGTTCCTCGAGATGGGCGAGATCGTTGTGCCGCCACACCTTCTTCTCGGCGCCGGAATTGCGGATGCCGGCAATCATGCTGGCATGGTTCAGCTCGTCGGAGAAAATGACGCAGCCGGGCAGGATCTGGGCCAATGTCGACAGGGTCGCATCGTTCGAAACATAGCCGGAGGTGAACAGCAACGCGCCATCCTTGCCGTGCAGATCGGCCAGCTCGGCTTCCAGATCGATGTGGTAATGGGTGTTGCCGCCAATGTTGCGGGTGCCGCCAGAGCCGGCGCCGACATTATGCAGCGCCTCTTCCATCGCGCCGATGACCTTGGGGTGCTGCCCCATGGCGAGATAGTCGTTGGAGCACCAGACGGTGATGTCCTTGGGACCATTGTGCCCGGCAAAGCAGCGCGCGTTGGGATAGGCTCCCTTGTTGCGCAGAATGTCGATGAAGACACGATAGCGGCCTTCGGAGTGAAGGCGCTCGATAGCGGCGTCGAAAATCTTGTCGTAGTTCACGCTATGCCTACCCTGCCTGACGTCAACGGGCCAATGTCACTGTATCCAGGAAGCGTTTCCTCCCCCCGGAACCGCCTGCCTGCTGGCACATATACCCCCTTGGAAAAAATGACCAGTATCAAACATTCATTCATTGGCGCGAAAGGCGCTGGCGTTGACAGGGGCGTTGACAGGGGCTTGTGGCCCGCGAAAAGCGGGTGGTTGCCCGGGCACGCGCGGGAACGAACAAAAGGATCGACAGGCATGAAAACCGGCCATCTTCTGGCATCGCTCGCCTTGCTGGCGCTGAGCGTTCCTCTGGCAGCAACGGCCGATCCCGCCACCCCGGTCGGGCATGTGCCTGCCGATGAGGCGCCAAAACCCGCAGCCGACCCGGCGGGTCCGGCCTTCGCGCCGTGGGGTGTGGATCTGGATGCCCGCGATCTTTCGGTGAAGCCGGGCGACGATTTTGGCCGCTATGCCTCGGGCAAGTGGCTGGACCGCGCCACCATTCCCGCCGACCGCACCTCGACCGGCGCCTTCGAAAATCTGGCCGAGGCGGTGCAGGCGCAGATGCGGGATCTGATCACCGGGGCGCCAGCGCGGGGGGATCGGGCCGAGAGCAAATTCGGTGCGCTCTACGCCAGCTATGTCGACGAGGCGCGGGTGGAGGCGGTGGGGCTTGCCCCGCTCAAGGCCGATCTCGCGCGGTTGAACGCCGTTGCCGACAAGGCCGCCTTCGCCCGGTACATGGGCGCCAGCAACGGCGCCTTCGGCATGGCGCTGGTGGACTTTGACATCAGCCCGGACACGGCGGATGCCAGCAGGAATGTCTAGTGGCTGGGGCAGGGCGGGCTGGGCATGCCCGACCGGGATTATTACCTCGACTCGCAATTCGCGCCCCAGCGCGCGGCCTATCTGGCCTATATCGCGCGGACTTTCCGGGC
>CAIWFP010000120.1 GCA_903911985.1 uncultured Sphingomonadales bacterium | reverse complement strand
GTGGCCATGGCCGATCGAGACGGGTGCCAGACTGTAGAACCCGAGCACCCGTTTGGGATCGGCATCGTCGATCGCACAGAAGGTTTTCGAACTTCCTACGTCGTGATTCTGGCGAGCATGCTTGTGAAAAAACGTGTTGAGCTCGGCATCACCGCAATCGAAACCCTTCCGATCGTGCGATTTCGCGATCGGCTCTTCGTGCCATTCGGGCAGGCTCATAGGGATTGAGGCAAGGCCGCCGCCGCCGCACGCAGCTTGTCATTCGGCGCAGGAGGATTTTCCAGCAAGTCCATCACACGCGCATGGTCCCGACGAGACACGTTGACCCGCTCTGCCTCGTCAATCACGGCATCCGCCTCGCGGAGCGCCAACCGCAGGACGAAGTCCGTCAAATCGGTGTTACGCAGGCTCGCCGCGCGCAGCAGCCGCGCCTTCTGATCCGACTTCACACGGAGATTCATGCGTTCGCTATTCTCGACTGCAATGCGGGGCATCGGCGTTTCCTCTGTGTACTCATTTATAACGTACATCAATCCACCCTGCGCTTCAAGATTTTTGCGCCTTGAATGTGTACATGGTCAACGTCAGGCGACTCCGGTAGCTGGAGCCTATTCGCCGATCGGGCTTTCCCCGTACTTGCGCAGGACGTCATCGAATGCTTCCGCCATGAGCGCTTGCAGGTTCAGGCCATTTTTGCGGGCGCAAACATGCATAGCGAGTGACATTTCCGGCGAGAAGTAGGCGGCGATGGCCTTGCGTCCAATGCGACTGGGCGATGGGGCCGGCATGATAGCGGCGGAGCTTGCAGATGAGGCAAAGCTCGCAACCGAGCCTCCCGATTGGCCTGGCCCATTGGCGCTGTCGCGGGGCTTGTCAGCAAGATTTGCAAACCGGCTCATGGCTTCACACCTCCTCATGCGCGCGGGTGGACATGTTCACATGTGCGGCGATCCACATGTGGAGGGCGGCGATTTCCGCCGCGGCCTTACCGTCCGGTTCGAACTCGATGACGGAGGCCCCCGCAGCGCTGGCATGACGATAGACGGCTCGGTCAGTCAGAATGTGAGGGCAAGGCTCGATCCCGAAGCTCCTGACCAGTTCTGCCGCTTCCTCATACATCCTGGGTGCCTGCGGCGGCCCGGCGGTGAACACGACAAAGGCCGGCTTGTCGAACAGCCGCACCAGACTGACGGTAGTCTTGATAGCCGCCAGATCGAAGGCGCTAGGGCGGCACGGGATAAGAACAAGGTCTGCAGCCTCCACTGCCCGGCTAGCCGCGCTGTCGGCATGGGGCGGCGTATCGACGACGATGAAGGTGGCACCCTGCGCCCTGGCCGCGCCGACCTTGGCCAGAATGCGCGGCGGGGCGCTGTCGATCACCTCGGGCGCCTTGTTGTTGCGCCATGCGCCCCACTGGCTGGCCGTGGCCTGCGGATCGGTGTCGATGATGAGCGCGATGGCGCCAGAAACTTCAGCGACGGCGGCGAGGTTTACGGACAGGGTGGTTTTGCCCGAACCGCCCTTCTGGCTGACAATGGCAATGGTGGTCATGGTGGTTCCTTCACATGTTCACATGCGGACGTGTGGGATTGTATTCGTGTGTAAGATTGAGGGCGTTGACAGGTTCACCCGTCTGGATGGCCCTGGCCGCCTTCGTCGCTAACCCGGTGCTCCAAGCACGCCATCAGCCGCGTGGTCAGGTGCTCCATGGGGCCTGATGGGGCTTCCGGCGTAGGCGGCAGGCTGGTCGTTTCCGCCGATGGCTCTTGCTGGACCTCACGCTCGGAAGCTCGAAACAGGCCGGTGAGGTTCACACCGGCAGTGCCCGCCCGCCGCACCATGCCTGCCAGGCACCGCCCCGGCGACAGTACGCGGTAGCGATGACCCACCGGCAATTCGGCATTTCGGTCGATCAGCAGCACACTGAGCGCCGCGCGTTCCCGCCCGAACTGCTGGCAGGCGCGCCCCCATGTGCTTTGTCCGTCGTCAGAACATTCGGCACAACTCGCGGCATAGATTAGCGGAGTGCGGGCCTCGTCTCGGGGTTG
>CAIWFP010000119.1 GCA_903911985.1 uncultured Sphingomonadales bacterium | reverse complement strand
GCGACTTGCAAATCCGCAAAGCAGTCGCTAACTGCGCATCACTCCCGACATATGGAGATAATCAGCCCCTCCCGGTAATTGCGCCGGGGCGGCGATGTCCCCTAGGCGGAAGAAACGTTTACAGTAGCAGCAAGGGCAACCGGCCATGGCTAAATTCAATCCCGGCGAATTCATCCGCCAGGTACGCGCAGAAGGCTCGAAGGTCACATGGCCGACGCGTCAGGAAACCGTCACGACCGCGATCTTCGTCGCGATCATGATGACCATCCTTGCGGTGTTCTTCCTTGGCGTCGATTCGATCTTCGGCAAGGTCGTCCAGATGCTGCTCTCGCTCGCTAAATAAGACCTCAAGAGGACGCTATGGCCCGCTGGTACATCATTCACGCCTACTCCGGTTTTGAAGGCAAGGTTCGCGATGCGATCCTCTCCGAAGCTGAGCGCAAAGGCCTCGCAGCTCTCGTCGAAGCGGTCGAAGTTCCGACCGAGACGGTGACCGAGGTAAAGCGAGGCAAAAAGGTTCAGACCGAACGCAAGACCATGCCGGGCTATGTTCTTGCCAAGCTGGCGATGAACGATGATGTCTATCACCTGATCAAGAACACCCCGAAGGTCACCGGCTTCCTGGGCAACAACAGCAAGCCGCAGCCGATTTCCGACCGTGAGGCCGCCCGCTATTTCGGTGCCCGCGATGCCGCCGCTGCCGAACCGCGCCGCGAAGTGCATGTCGATTACGAGATCGGCGATTCGGTCAAGGTGCTCGACGGTCCCTTCGCCTCGTTCAACGGCGTGGTCGAGGAACTCGATTTCGAGAAGAACCGCGTCAAGGTTGCGGTGTCCATCTTCGGGCGGGCGACGCCGGTGGAGCTGGACTTCGAGCACGTCGAACTGTCGAAGTAAGGGCTCCCACCCCGCGCCCGCGCGGGAAGGGGCTTTCGGACATAAAAACACCCCCACCTGTGGATGGGGGTGTTTTTATGTCCAGTTACCGGTCAGAGGCCGGTTAGCCTAACGTCACTTGGCGCATTTGATGAACTTGCCCTTGGCATCGCGGCAGGTGGCTTTCTTGGCGGGCGCGACAGGCTTTGCCGGCGGGCATTTGATGAATTTGCCCTTGGCGTCCTTGCAGGGCGCCGCACCAGCCGTGGCCGGCAGCGCGAACAGGGAACAAGCGATTAGTGCGATTGCAAGCTTGCGCATGAATTCATTCCTCCAAAGCCGAAAGGGTGCGGGGAGGATGAAGTCAGATGCCGGAAGCGTCAATGAGATTCAGGCTGGGGGATTCAGGCCGGGGGATTCAGGTCGGGGGATTCAGGCCGGGGAATTTAGGCCGGTCCCTGGCCTCAGGGCCTTCGTCCTTGCATTTCCCGACAATCCCGCTAAAGGCCCCGGCTTCCGGAAACATCTGGAAATCCGCGCGGGAGGGGCTTTTGCCCTGCTTGACCGCTCACTCTGAGGTTCTCCGGTGAGACACCCGGGGCCAACAGGACGAAAGGAGGCCTCTCATGGCCAAGAAAATTGACGGCTATATCAAGCTGCAGGTGTCGGCTGGTGAAGCCAAGCCCGCACCGCCGATCGGGCCCGCGCTCGGTCAGCGCGGTGTGAACATCATGGAATTCTGCAAGCAGTTCAACGCTGCCACGCAGGAAGTGGAAAAGGGCACGCCGCTGCCCACCGTGATCACCGTTTATTCCGACAAGTCGTTCAGCTTCGTCACCAAGACGCCGCCGGCCACCTTCTTCATCAAGAAGGCCGTGGGGCTGAAGTCCGGTTCGAAGGCTCCGGGCAAGGAAAGCGCCGGCACGATCACGCGCACGCAGTGCTCCGAGATCGCCACGCTGAAGATGAAGGATCTGAACGCCAACGATATTGAGGCAGCCACCAAGATCATCGAGGGCTCGGCCCGTGCGATGGGTCTTCAGGTTGTGGAGGGCTAAATCATGGCAAAGCTGACCAAGAAGCAGAAGTCCCTCGCCGAGAAGCTGGGCGACAACCAGAAGCTCTATGCCATCGATGATGCCATCAAGCTGCTGAAGGACCTGAAGTCCGCCAAGTTCGACGAATCGCTGGAAGTGGCGCTGAACCTGGGCGTTGACCCGCGTCATGCCGACCAGATGGTGCGTGGCATGGTGAGCCTGCCTTCGGG
>CAIWFP010000118.1 GCA_903911985.1 uncultured Sphingomonadales bacterium | reverse complement strand
CCGATTTACGAGGTAAATCGGCACATAGGACGAGTCCCTCGCATCTTACCCCGCTAAAATCCCTTAAAAACGAAAAGGCCCCGCACGATGGCGGGGCCTTTCAACTCAAAACCGGCGGCGAAAAATCAGATCCCGCCGATAGCCTCGTCCACCAGGGCCTTGTCAGCCTTGGCGTTGTGATGCGAGGAGATAAGCTTGCGCGCGGCGGCGGTGGCTGCCTCGGCGGTCTTGGCGCGCAGTTCGGAAACCGCAGCCCGCTCGGCGGCCGCGATCTTGTCGGTGGCCATCTTCTCGCGGCGGGCAAGGGTCGCGGCGGTATCGGCCTGCGCCTTGGCGACAATGGCCTCAGCCTCGCCCCGGGCATGATCGATCATGGCCGCCGCGTCTTTTTCGGCATTGGCGATGCGCGTGGCATATTCAGCCCGCAGCTTTTCCGCTTCGGCGCGCAGGGCCTTGGCTTCTTCCAGCTGCTTTTTGATCTGGGCGATCGAGGCATCAAGCCCGGAGGCCATCATGCGCGGAACCTTCAGCACCAGCATGAGGACGATCAGCACCGTCATCGACAGGGCGACCCACATCGGCGGCGTCAACCCCAGCGCGGCGGGTTCCGGCGCTTCATGGGCGGCGGCACCAGCCGCCAGCAGGGCGAGGGCAGCAAGATTAGCCATGAAGAACCTCCATTACCGCGGCACGGGCAGCGCCCGCATCAACAGTCAACCCGGCAAGGCGGGCAGTGATATCGCCGGCAGCCGCGCTGGCCACCGCTTCCAGCTCGCCAAGCGCCGCTGTGCGGGCGGCGGCAATGCGGGCGTCGGCATGAGCGATCAGCGTATCCGTCACCTTGGCGGCTTCGGCCAGCTGGGTTTCGGCGGCGTGGGTGGCGTCGGCCTTGGCCTTGGCGATCAGCGCCTGGGCCTCGGCCCGCTGGGAAGCGGACTGAGTGGCCCATGCGGCCTCGGATTCGTCGGCGGCCCGGCGCGCGGCTTCCGCGGCGGCAAGGTCGGCGGCGATCTGGCCGTCCCGCGCTTCCACCGTCGCCATAACGCGTGGCAACATGCCATTGCCGATGACGAAGAAGATGAATCCGAAGAACACCAGCAACCAGAACACCTGGCTGGCGTAGGTATCGGAAAGCTGCGCAATCTGGGGCATGGGTTTTGTCCCGCTTCCGTATGAGAGCTGTTACAAATCTGGCCGATGCGATGACAATCATCAACGACAATCATCAACATCAAAAAGCCATCGGCGGAATGACGGCCAGACATGACGCCAAGGTCACAAGTCTGGCGAGGTTCAGCCCGCTCGTAAAGTATGACGCGACCGGGGCGCGAGGGCCCCGGTCAACAATCAGCAGCCAATTGGCTGTAACAATCCGAAATTCGTGGCTTACTTGGCCACGAAGATCAGGATCATCGCCACCACGAAGGACAGCAGGCCCAGAAGCTCGGCGGCGGCGAAGCCGATGAACAGGCGGCCCTGCTGGCCATCAGCGGCGCCGGGGTTGCGCAGCGCGCTTTCCAGGAACGAGCCGAAGACGTTACCCACGCCGATGGCGGCCATGCCGGCGCCGAT
The DNA here is from genome assembly GCA_903911985.1 of uncultured Sphingomonadales bacterium. Taxonomy (GTDB): domain Bacteria; phylum Pseudomonadota; class Alphaproteobacteria; order Sphingomonadales; family Sphingomonadaceae; genus Novosphingobium. The sequence continues at coordinate 80 of CAIWFP010000118.1, read as the reverse complement.
GGCAGCGAGACCAGCACCGATGAGCTTGGCGGCATTTGCGTCCATGATAAAACTCCTTTTGTCGATTTCGTTAAAGTGAT
>CAIWFP010000117.1 GCA_903911985.1 uncultured Sphingomonadales bacterium | reverse complement strand
TGCAGCCATTTGAGCGCGCCATAGGTGTCTTCGATCGAACCGGGCCAGCGCGTTTCCGGGGCAAGCCGGTAATCCACCGTCACAATCACGCAGTCGAGCGTCTGCGCCAAGGCTTGCAGCTTGGGAATGTCGATACGCGGCGTGCCCAGCACATAGCCGCCGCCATGCATATGCAGCAGCACCGGGCGCCCCGGCACCGCGGCGGGCGGCGTATAGTGCAGTATCCGCACCTCAGGATCGCCCGGCGCGCCGGGGATGAGGCGCTCCACACAGGCCACCGCCTCCAGTTCGGGCGGCAACGCCGGACGCGGCATTGCCGCAAACCCCGCGCGCAGTCTCTCCAGCCCCACGCCAAAATCGATATCCGGGAAGAAGGCCAGACCCGGCACCAGTTCGGGTGCCACCAGCGGCAGGGATGTCTTGGCCATCACGCTATCTCCTCTTGGCGCATCATGGGCGCTGCCGGAGCGGGCTGTGGCCGGGCGGAGCCCTCCCGCATCAGGCCAGGCCCACGCAGGCAACCTATCGCCATGGGCCAGACCTGTACCGACGCCCCCATCCGCCCCGCTTGCACAGGCGCGAATGGGCAACAGGCGGTACTATTCAGGCCGCTGCGGCATTGGTCAAGCGTCGTATCGCCCTGTCCGGCGCCGGGGAGAACTCAGGGTCGGGTCAGGCCATCCACCATATTGGCCACGGCGGCAAAAGTCTCGGCCGAGCCCGGCAGATGCGGGCTGCGCACCACCGCCACATGCTCCATGCCGGGCACCTCCGAGAGGGCCGCGGGCACGCCGTAAGCCATCAGCTGGTGGCAGAAGCGGCGGGCGTCGTCAGCCAGAACCTCGCCGGACCCCACGCTGACCAAAGTCGGCGGAAGACCATACAGGGGCGCGAACAATGGCGAGGCCAGCGGGTGGGCGGGATCGCTGCCCTGCAGGTAAAGGTTTGCCGCGTTCATCGCCGATTCCAGCGAGAACAGCCCATCCGTGCCCGCATTATACTGATAGGACTGAGCCTGCAGCGTGAGATCGAGGAAGGGCGACAACAGCACCAGACCATCGACGGGAATCTGCTCCTGCGCGGCCAGAACGGCGAGAGACGCCGCAAGTCCGGCCCCGGCGGAGCTGCCCGAGAGGATGAGCGGCACGCGGTTCTGGCCCACCCCGCCCTCGCGCGCCATGGTCAGCAGCGCGGTCATCGCGTCGGCCAGGCCCGATGGGAAGGGATGCTCCGGCGCGAGACGATAGGTTGGCAACACCACCTCCACCTCGCAACGCGCGGCCAGCGCGGCCAGCGCGGCGGCGAATGGCCCCTCCATGTCGGGACAGCCAAGGCGAAAAGCGCCACCATGGAAATGCAGTACCCGGCCACGTATCCGCCCCTGTGGGCGAAAGCGCAGCGCGCGAACCAGCGCCCGCCCGCCGATGGGGCCGCCGGCGCCGCCCACAAAAGTGTCGTGTGGCATGGGTTCTGTTCGCCACTGGCCGGCTGTAACGCCCGCGGCCAGCTGGGCCCGGCGCTCAACCAGATCGGGCGGCGGCACATGACCGCGCCGCTCCAGCGGCAGCAGGATCGGGCTGGCACCGCGCGGGGCACTCATTGCCCGGCCCGCCCCAAATCCGCGCACGTCGCCCGCGAAGGCCGAGCCTTGTGCGAAACCGGGCTCCATTCTGGAATGAGATCGATACATGTCAACCCACCTAAACTCCCTTGCCGCCACGCACGACAATTGCCAAAAGCGTGACACAACCCCCGATATGGTCAACGTTCTTTACCATAAGTTCGGCAGGTTGCGCCAATCCGGGACGGAGTCGCAACCCAATTTTTCGGCGGCGGAATTGGCGGCAGGCAGCCAGCGCCGTCACTTTCGCGCTGCGGCGCGGATTTTGGGCACAGGGCGGCTCAAAACCCCATGCAGAGATATTTGGTTTCCATGTAGTCATCGAGCCCCGCCCGCGCGCCCTCGCGACCAAGGCCTGACTGCTTGATTCCGCCAAAAGGCGCGACTTCGGTGGAGATGAGGCCGGTGTTGATTCCCACCATGCCCGCCTCCAGCGCCTCGCCCACACGCCAGACCCGGCCGATGTCGCGGGTGTAGACATAGGCGGCAAGGCCATATTCGCTGTCATTGGCCAGCGCGATGGCCTCGTCCTCATGGGTAAAGCGGATGACCCCGGCCAGCGGCCCGAAGGTCTCCTCACGCGCCAGCAACATGCTGGCAGACACATTGGCCAGCACCGTCGGCTGGAAGTAGGCCCCCCCGTTCAAACCGGCCTCTCGCGCGCCGCCAGCCAGCACCGTCGCCCCGCCGGCCAGCGCATCTGCCAGATGCTCCTCCACCTTGGCCAGAGCCCCCGCATTGATCAGTGGCCCGATATCGGTGCCCACCGCCCGGCCATAACCGACCTTCAGCCCCCGCACCCGCGCGGCCAGCGCCGTCACAAAGTCATCGTAAACGCCATCCTGCACATAGAAGCGGTTGGCGCAGACACAGGTCTGGCCGCTGTTGCGGAATTTGGCGAGGATAGCCCCCTCCACCGCCGCCGCCACATCGGCATCGTCGAACACGAGGAAGGGCGCGTTGCCGCCCAGCTCCATGCTCACCTTTTTGACCGTTTCGGCGCATTGGCGCAACAACGCCACACCCACTTGCGTCGAGCCGGTGAAGCTGAGCTTGCGCACGTTGGGGCTGGCGGTCAACGCGCCGCCGATGGCGCTGGCCGAGCCGGTGACAACGTTGAACACACCCGGCGGCACGCCCGCCTGGCATGCCAGTTCCGCCAGGGCCAGCGCGCTGAAAGGCGTGGCCGACGCGGGTTTCAGCACCACGGTGCAGCCCGAAGCCAGCGCCGGACCCAGCTTGCGGGTGATCATCGCACAGGGAAAGTTCCACGGGGTGATCGCCGCCACCACGCCGATGCCCTGCTTGATGCAGACGATGCGCCGGTCGGCCGCGTGAGCGGGGATGACCTCGCCATAGGCGCGCTTGCCCTCCTCGGCGAACCACTCGATGAAGCTGGCGCCATAGGCGATTTCGCCCCGCGCCTCGGCCAGGGTCTTGCCCTGCTCGGCGCTGAGCAGCTCGGCCAGCGTGTCCTGATGGGCCATCATCAGATCGAACATTCGGCGCATTATGGCGGCGCGCTGCCCCGCTGTTTTCGCTCGCCACGCGGGTAGGGCGGCCTCGGCAGCAAGGATGGCGCGGCGGGTTTCCGCGGCCCCCATGTTGGGTACCGTGCCCAGAACCATGCCATTGCCCGGATCGACCACGGTCAGCGTCGCGCCCTCGTCGGCCGCCACCCACTCGCCGTTAATCAGGCATTGCTGTTTCAGGAAGGATGTGTGGGGCATAGATGTCCTTTGGGCGGTCCTTGGGGGGCGGTCCTTGGGGAAGTCCACCGGGTTTTCGCCCATATTCGACGGGCAGGCAACGCCGCAAACTAGCACGCGGCATCAGTCTGGCAACAAGCCACGCCGGACCAATAGAGGCGGTTCCCACCCTATGCCCCTGCCATTTGCCCTTGCCACCTCGCGGCAGGCTGGCATTGTGCATGGCAGCAAAAGGATGAGATTGATGACAGGCCCTGCCACCGGCGACCAACGCCCCCTGCCCCCGCGCCTTACCGCCAACCCCGCCCCGCCCCGTCGGCCGGGCTCGGTACGGCGCACCACCAGCATCGATGTCGAATGGACCGACGGTCCCGAGGGCGACCGCATCCTGCACGGCCGCGCCCGTGATGTCCTGACCCCGGCCGCGGGCGAGACAGCGGTGCTGGACGAGGCATGGATGACAGCCGGGGTCGACCCCGAAAGAACCATTACCGCCCTTGCCGCCAGCCCCACTTCGGAACCTTTGGCGGGGCTTGTCGGCCAGCGTGGCGGGGGCCATCTGCGCGTCGCGATGACCAGGCTGATCCCGGAGCTGATCGCCAGCGCGGCGCCGCTCTATCTGCTGCTCGACGACATTTCGGGCACTTCGCTGATCTCCACCTGGGCATGGTGGGTGTGGCATCCGGAGTGGCTCGAACAGCGCCGGCAGGAGTTGACCGGCGATCAGATGGACCAATATCGCACCTCGCGCGCCAATGTTTGCTGGGGTTTCAAGCCCGGCCATTCCAGTATGGATGTTGAGCGACCCGCGGAATTGCCCGGTGCGACGGAAGGCGGCGAATTGCGCAATCCGGCAGACCCCGACGGCTGGCACGAATTTCCGGCGCTCTCCGGGGTTTCCATGCGGCGGGCACGGCGGATTGAAGTGTGGCGCGACGGGGGCAGCGGCCTGTTTCACGTCGAATCCGCGTTTCAGGACAGCGCCCCGCGCCCTGACGGCACCCGCGCCGCGCTGCACGAATATGGCCTGTCGGCCACGCTCGACCCTGACGGCCTGCGCCTGTTGACGCTCACGATCGAGCCGCGCGTGCTGCCTTTTCACGAATGCCCCGGGGCCATGGCCAATGCGATGAAGCTGGTGGGCACGCCCCTGCCCGAGATCCGCGACGCCGTGCTGGACCAGTTGCGCGGGCCCGCTGGCTGCACCCATCTCAACGATGCCCTGCGGGCGCTGGGCGAGGTGCCGGAATTGCTGCGGCGGCTGCCGGGGTGAGGCTGGCCTGGCCGCGCGGCACCTAGGCCTAGTGTGCCTTTCCAGCCTTCTGCGGGAAGACCCATAGGCCAGCGGCGATGGCGGCCAGCAGGGCAAGGGTGGCGATGGAACGGCTGAATTCCAGCCCGCCCCCGGCCACGGGCTTATCGAGAAAATCGCCGACGGTCGCCCCCAGCGGGCGGG
>CAIWFP010000116.1 GCA_903911985.1 uncultured Sphingomonadales bacterium | reverse complement strand
TCCGCTGGAAGGTTATCGCGAGAAATGCGCAACCGATGTCTGGCTGGGCACCCGCTTTGACAAAAAGCCGATCCATCTGAAGATCCCCATCACCATCGCCGGCATGAGCTTCGGCTCGCTTTCGGCGCAGGCCAAGGAGGCGCTGGGGCGCGGGGCGACGCTGGCGGGCACCTCCACCACCACCGGCGATGGCGGCATGACGCCGGAGGAACGCGGCCAGTCGCAGGTGCTGGTCTATCAATATCTGCCCAGCCGCTATGGCATGAACCCGGACGATATCCGCAAGGCCGATGCCATCGAGATCGTCATCGGGCAGGGCGCCAAGCCGGGCGGCGGCGGCATGCTGCTGGGCCAGAAGATCTCCGACCGCGTCGCCGAGATGCGCACCCTGCCCAAGGGCATCGACCAGCGCAGCGCCTGCCGTCACCCCGACTGGACCGGGCCGGACGACCTGGAAATCAAGATCGGCGAGCTGCGCGAGATCACCGACTGGGAAAAGCCCATCTACATCAAGGTCGGCGCGACGCGGCCCTATTACGATGTGGCGCTGGCGGTGAAATCGGGCGCCGATGTCGTGGTGCTGGATGGCATGCAGGGCGGCACGGCGGCGACGCAGGAGGTGTTCATCGAACACGTCGGCATTCCCATCCTCGCCGCCATCCGCCCGGCGGTGCAGGCGCTGCAGGATCTGGGGATGCACCGCAAGGTGCAGCTGATCGTCTCGGGTGGCATCCGCAACGGCGCCGATGTCGCCAAGGCTCTGGCGCTGGGGGCCGATGCGGTTTCCATCGGCACGGCGGCGCTGGTGGCATTGGGCGACAACAACCCCGCCTTTGAGGAGGAATACCACAAGCTGGGCACCAGCGCGGGCGCCTATGACGACTGGCACGAGGGCAAGGATCCGGCGGGCATCACCACGCAGGACCCGATTTTGGCCGCAAGGCTGGATCCGGTGGAGGCGGGGCGGCGTCTGGCCAACTATCTCGCGGTGCTGACGCTGGAGGCGCAGACCATCGCGCGCGCCTGCGGCAAGAGCCATCTGCACAATCTGGAGCCCGAGGATCTGGTGGCGCTGACCATAGAGGCGGCGGCCATGGCGCGGGTGCCGCTGGCCGGCACCAGCTGGGTGCCCGGCGCGGCGGGCTTCTGACCACAGGGATACGCAATTTCGCAGGCAGGACAAATATCCACGAGGGATGGCAGGCCAATCACAGCCGCCCTTCCGCCGGACAGGGAATGAAACGATGAGCATCGATCTTGCTGAAGCCGCCCGCGAAAAGGGCATAAAATACTTCCTGATCGCCTATACCGACATCTTCGGCAGCCAGCGTGCCAAGCTGGTGCCGGCCAGTGCCATTGCCGAGATGCAGAAAAACGGCGCGGGGTTTGCGGGCTTTGCCACCTGGCTGGATATGTCACCGGCCGACCCGGACCTCTTTGCCGTGCCCGACCCCAGCAGCCTGATCCAGCTGCCATGGAAGCCGGAGGTGGGCTGGCTGGCGGCTGATCTGTGGATGGATGGCAAGCCGGTCGAGGCCAGCCCCCGCATCGCGTTGAAGGCACAGGTGGCCCGCGCGGCCGAACTGGGCCTCTCCATGAAAACCGGCGTGGAATGCGAGTTCTTCCTCACCTCCCCCGACGGCACCGCCATCTCCGACGCTGCCGACACTCAGGCAAAGCCCTGTTACGATCAGCAGGCGCTGATGCGCCGCTATGACGTGATTACCGAGATTTGCGACGCCATGCTGGAACTGGGCTGGAAACCCTATCAAAACGACCATGAGGACGCCAATGGCCAGTTCGAGATGAACTGGAACTATGACCACGCCCTGATCACCGCCGACCGGCAGGCCTTTTGCAAGTTCCTCGCCAAATCGGTGGCGGAAAAGCACGGGTTCCGCGCGACCTTCATGCCCAAGCCCTTTGCCAATCTCACCGGCAATGGCTGCCACATGCATGTCTCGCTGTGGCGCGATGGGGCGAATGTGTTCGATGCCGGCGATGGCG
>CAIWFP010000115.1 GCA_903911985.1 uncultured Sphingomonadales bacterium | reverse complement strand
TCCTCGCCGCGCGCGGCGTGGCCGGCGGGCGGATCAAGGCGGCGGACCGAAACCCGCGCAGGCACCTGAGTCCAGTCGCGCTGGCTGTCGCGCGTGTAAACCTGATGCAGCTTGCCGGCTTCCGAGCGCAGGTGATGACCGCCACGCTCGCCGGGGCCAACCGTCACCACCACCGGATCAGTCGGTCGCGCGGGATCACGCAGATCCTGCAAGGTAAAGGCGCCCAGATTGCGGCCCAGCCCGGCGTGATGCTCCGGCTCCACTTCCAGCACGATGCTGAATTGCGGAGGGTCGTCCGAAAAGCTGATGGTGATTTCGTAATTGCCGTCGCCATCCACCGGGATTTCGCGGTTGAAATTGTCCGGGTTGTCGATCGCCACCGCCGCGCCCTGATAGACATGGCCGAACCAGTCACGCGGCGCGTTGCTGATGTTCCACACAACTTTTGGATCGGCCGGGTCGCCATTGACCTCGCGCATGGCAAGGCCCAGCACCCACTGGTCGAGAGCCCGGTCGAGCCCGGCAATGCCATCCACAGTTGCCGCGAGCGGATCGGCGCGCATGGCGATCCGCCGGGCCTCACGCGCGGCGCGCACATCCGGCCGTTCGATCAGACGCAGCGCCAGACGCTCGGCCTCGGCCTGATCCCGCGTCCACAGCGGATTCCCTATTCTCAGGGGGGGTGCGGTCACGAGACCGTCCCCACCCGGCCACCTTCGGTAAAGATCGTGCTGCCCGTGGTGTAGCTGGAGGCATCGCTGGCCAGCAGGATCGCCGCGCCCACCGCTTCATCCGCCGCGCCAAACCGCTTGATCGCGTTGCGCTCGGCCAGCCCCAGCCCGCGATGGATTTCCGCCTCCTGCCCGTCCGGGCTCATCGACCCCACGCACAGGCAGTTGATCCGCGTGTGCGGCGCCTGCGACTTGGCCAGCTCGCGCACGAGGAACAGCAGCGCGGCCTTGCTCACACCATAGGCGACAGCGGGCGGGATCGGGGTGAACCCGCCGCAGCTTTGCACCGAAATGATGCTGCCCTTGCCATGGCCCTTCATGTCCGCCTCGGTCATTTCGGTCAGCCGCCATGTCGCCATGAGATTAACGTCCATCGCCGTCTGCCACACCGCGTCGGTGTTCGCCCATAGCCCGCCATCGGCGGCATAGACCACGCCTGCGGCGGCATTGTTGAACACGATATGGATCGGCCCGAAGGCATCATGCGCGGTATCGACCAGCTTTTGCAGATCGGCCTTGTTCGCCACATCGACCGCAACCGCCCTTGCCCGGCCACCACCAAGCGCATTGATTTCACCGGCGATCCGGTCCAGCCGGTCCTGACTGCGTGCGGAAATAACCACATTGGCGCCCAGTTCCGCATAGGCCTTGGCCACATGTTCACCCACACCCGGGCCAACGCCGGTCAGGATCGCGGTACGCCCATCAAGGCGGAAACGGTCGAGTACGCTCATCGAAACTACCCTGCGTTTTTGGGAAGGGGCGCCAGCAAGTGCCCGAACCGCTGGTAATAGGGAGCAAGGCGCTCACGCACCTCGTCGGGGTCGATGCCGAACTGGTCGGCGCTGTGCTTGTGGCGGCCCAGCCGCTTGGCGGCGGGGTTCTGTGTCAGAAATTGCGTAATCCGCGCCTCGTGCCCGGGCGAAAACGGCAGGCTGAAACGGTCATAGATCCGGCGGATCGCCCCCATCGGATCAGCCACAACATCGCTGTGGCCCATGTCGATGATGCGCTCGGCGATATCGGGCCGGGCGTCGCGCGCCCTCAACCCGCGCTCCAGCCCCTCGCTCCACGTCTCGAACACGCTGCGGCCAACCGCTTTCAGGTCCTTGTCCGCCCCCACCGCGGCCAGAAACGCGGCGATCATGCTGGACAGCGACGAGAAGGTCAGCACCGGATCGCGGTGGGTCCACACCAGCATGGCACCGGGATAGGCTTCGACCAGCCCCGGCAGATCAAACAAATGTTGCGGCGATTTCAGCGTCCAGCGGCCCTGCGGCCCCTTCCACTGGAACTGCTGGAGCAGGCGCTTGTGCGTGCGATATTGCCCTTCGGCGACGGTAGCCAGCAGCCACCTGGCAAAGTTGGGCACGCCCAGTTCGGCGGGAAAGTTGGTGCTGGCAAAATGCATCATCATGCCGTGGTTGCATTCGCCCGGCTGGGTGCAATCCATGCGCTGGATGTCGCTTAGCTGGGGCGCGTGGGCCAGCCAGTTCTCATAGATCGCCTGCACCTGCGCGATGCGCGGGTCGGTGTGAAAGCTGGCCTTTTCCGGCGCGGGCCAGGGGATGTACCATTCCCATTCGGTGGGTGCGCGCGCCGCCGGATCGAGGCAGAGCAGATCATAGGTGATCGTCGTGCCGGTGCGCGGCAGCCCGCACACGATGAGCGGCGAGCCGACATCGAGGCCCGCGATTTCGGGATGGTTGCGGTCGTCCTCGGCCATGCGTAACCGCATCGCCAGAATCTTGGTGATATTGCCCTTGGCGGTGGCGCGCAGTTGCGCCGGCGGGTCCATCGCCTCAACCGCCTTCACCAATTCGCGAAAGCCGGTCATGAAGCTGAGGTCCGCGCCGAAATCGGACAGGCCCGTCTGCGCCCGCGCGTCCGCGATCAGCGCGTCGGGATCGAGCGGGGCAATCGCTTCGGGTGCTTCGGCCTGCGCCATCTTGTCATTCCCTGTCCCATGCACCGGTCCACTCGCGGGATCATGTGCCGTTCAAACCCGGACCCGACGGGCCTTGCCGCGACCCGCCGGTCGAAAGGGCGTTTAAAAGCCCTTCGCGGCCAGCGCCCGCTTCAATTCGGCAGTCAGCGGCCCCATGTCCTTGGGCGCGGCGCCATGCAGCAGGATTTCATCCGCACCGGCATCGAGGTAGGCCATCAACTGATCCGCGCATTGCGCCGCGGTGCCCACCGCCGCGCCTTCGTCGATCCACTGCTGCGGCAGCAATTCGCCGACATCGACCAGTTCCTGCCGCGTATAGGCCTGATCGGCGGGCTTGCCGTTCAGGCTGGCGATCTTGGGATGGGCGCGGATCTGGTCCAGCACCGACTTGTCCCATTCGTTGATCTCGACGATCAGGTCGCCAAAACCGGGCAGTTCGAAATAGGTGATCGCCCGGCCACGCACGACCGCGTCTTCCTCGTCCTTGGGCAAGTCGGGAGCGACGATGATATTGTGGTAGATGCGCACCGCCATCGGGTCACGGCCCGCCTTTTCGGCGGCATCGCGCACGATTTTGATGCTGTTGCGCACGCCCTGCGGCGAGACAAACGGGTGCAGCAAAACGCCGTCGCAGTGGGTGCCGGCAAATTCGAGCGACTTTGGCCCGATGGCGGTAAAGATCACCGGCGGGGCCGGACCATCATGCTTGTCGGTCAGTTTCAGCATCGGGAACTTGCCCAGAACGCCTTCGTAACTCACCGTCTCGCCCGCCCACAGCTGGCGCATGATCGATATGGTATCGGCCAGCCGGTCCATGGTGATCGCGGGCGAACCCAGCATCTTCATGTAAGCCGGCACCGCGCGGGCGAACATCACCCGGAAACGGTCGCCCGAAAGCGCCTGCATGAGGTTGGCCGTGCTGGCCGTGACGATGGGGTGGCGCATGGTGGCATAGAAGGTGCCGGTGATGCGGATCTTCGACGTCACCTGACTGACCGCGCCGGCCAAAACCGCTGGCTCCTTCAGGGCGAAACGCTCGGAAATCCAGACGCAGCCAAGGCCAATGCGCTCGGCCTCGATCGCCTCCTCGATACCGCGCCGCGGATCGCTTACCCGGCCGGGGAGAATATAGGTGCCAAACTTGTCGAACAGCGCGCGCGCGCCGGGCTCGATCACGGTCATTTATGCCATACCTCTCTATGCTCGCCTATCCGTGCGAGACGCCCTTGGCAAAGCCGCCTGCCCTTTGGCAGGGTGTGGGCAAACTTTCTCCCGAAGTCAGCCAGCGCCTTCCATGAACGCCTTGAGATCGGCGTAATGCGGCTGGTGAATGAGGCCCCCACCCGAAATCGAAATGTTCTCGCCGGTAATATACCGCGATTCATCCGAAGCCAGAAACGCCACCAGCGCGGCAATATCATCCGGCGTGCCGAATTCGGGCGTCAGTATATGCCGCTTGATGATCTCCTTGAGCCCCGGCACCGTCTTCTCCAGCGCCTCGGTCAGCACCACGCCCGGCGCGATGCTGTTGCAGCGGATGTTCTGGCTGCCATGCTGGGTCGCGACATAGCGGGTCAGCGTGATGATCGCCCCCTTGGTCGAACCATAGGCGATGCGGGCGAGATCGCCCGCCGAGCCGGAATTGGACGCCGTGTTGACGATCGATCCGCCGCCATTGGCGATCATATGGGGAATGGCATAACGGCAACCCAGCAGATAGCCGGTGAGGTTGACGTCGAGAATTTCCTGCCAGACCGCCATGGGAATATCGACGGCCGTGGTATCCTGCGCCGATTTGACCGGATCGGTCATCGCGGCATTGTTGTGCAGGATGTCGAGCTTGCCGAAATGGCTGACTGTCTGGTCAACCAGCGCCTTCACCGAATCGGCGCTGGCCGCGTCAAACGCCACCGCAATCGCGGCATCGCCCAGGGCATCCGCCACGCGCTTGGCCGATTCCTCGAAAATATCGGCCACCGCCACCCTGGCGCCTTCGGCAACCAGCCGCCGCGCCACCGCCGAGCCAATACCGCCACCACCGCCGGTCACGATCGCCACCTTGCCTGCCAATCTGCTCATGTCATTCCATTCCCGATGTTGAAACTGGAGCCAGAGGCCCTTTGTGCTCGATGCTCAAGGTATCAATACCCGCCGGCCCCGGCCTGATCGGCCTTGGCGGCATTCACCCTGGCCTTTGCCGCCTCAATGCCCCTGAACAAGGCCGAGGCATTGCCAGCGCCCGCGTAGAACAGCAGGAAAAGGGGGATCAGCTCCAGCTGCGCATCGGTGAATTCACCGTTGAGCAAGGCGCCGGTCACCTGTGTTTCAATAAGATCGGCGCGGCCCAGCATGGTCGTCAACCCCAGCACCATCAACCGCTTTTCACGAATGGTCAGCGCCGGGTGCGCCCACAGATTGCCGAACTGGTTGGTGACGATTTCCCGATTGAAGGGGTGGTCCTTGTACGGCTCCATCATCGCGGAATAGCCCGCGCCATATACCGCATCGACGATTTCAAGACCTTTCGTCCAGGCCGCTTCGTCCCTAGTCAAGCACGCCTCCCCTATCGGTCCGTCGGAATCAGGCCGACCATTGCGTCCATCATTTGACGCGTGAATGTGGGCAGCCCGGATAGTATGCCACACCTTCCTATTGGCAGGGCCCAACCGCGCCCATGCGGCCACAAACAGCCCTGAACAGGCGCAGAACCTGTCAGGCGGAACGCCCGATTGTGCGGAAAAGCGAGAGAGGAACCGGATTGATGTCTCAGGAAACCCTGAAAGACGCGCGCGTGGTGGACCAAAATCCCGTTCCGCGCCCCTATCCCGCTCGCAAGGGGGCACTGCCCTCCGGCCGCTTCACCCCCGATGCGCAATGGCTAGGCTCGCTAATGGCCAACAAATATCCCGGCGTCGTCGCCGAAAAGATGGAAGTGGTGCAGTTGTTCGACAGCCACACCACCAAGCTGCGGGTCGCGGTGGACTGGAACGCCGCTGGCGTGGCGGCGGGCCTGCCGCGCAATTTGTGCATCAAGTCCAACTGGTCGGGCATGTTCGATGATGTCGACATTCACGCGCTCGAAGCCCGGTTCTACCATTTCCTGACCGACAAGCTCACCGCCGCAACCGCCACCTGCTACTATGCCGATTGGGACGATGACGGTTCGGCCAACGGCGTGGTCGTGCTGGAAGACCTTATCGATCGCGGCGGCCAGTTCGGCCACAGCACCCAGCATTGCGGCGTCGATGCCATTGCCGCCAGTCTGGCGGATCTGGCCAGGCTGCACGGCGGCCTGTGGGACAGCCCGCTGATCACGCCCGGGGCCTCCCCGTGGCTGCCCACCTCGATGAATGTGCCGGTCGATCACGATCAGGTCCGCTATATGTGGCACTGGCTCGGCGAAAACCTGAAGGACCCCAACTTCCGCGCCATTGCGCCCCGGCATTATCTGGACGATCCGAGCCGGATCGAACGCGCCTATGACGCGCTCACCGCCTATGAGCGCGCTTTCGAGGCGCCGTATTGCGTGATTCTGGGCGATTGCCATCAGGGCAACACCTATATGCTGCCCTCGGGGGAGCGGCTGTGGCTCGATTGGCAGCTGGGCCGTCGCGGGCGGCCATGGCGCGACCTTACCTATTTCACCATTGGATCATTGACGATCGAGGAGCGCCGCCACCATCACAAGGATCTGGTGGCGCATTATCGCGACTGCCTGATCAGGGAAGGCGCCACCCATGTCATAGATCTCGAAACGATCTGGAACGAACAGATCCCGCGCTGGGTGATGTACGGAATTCAGGCCTGGGCCGCCAACATGGACCATTGGGGCCAGAACGGCCTGCCGATGAACGAACGCTTCTTTGCCGCCGGCGAGGATCTGGGAAGCTGGAAGATCCTGCTGGGCGAATGAACCCTCCCCGGGGTAAGCATCGACCTACCATCGGAGAGGCGGTTTCCGGCCCGAGCCCATGCGAATATTCGCGAACCAACAAGTTGAATGAAGGATGCAAGCGATGGCGATCAGTGTGCAGGAAATGTCCGATCGGTTCGAAATACAGGACCTGCTGGTCGGCTATTGCTATGCGGTAGACGCGCGCGAATTCGACAAGCTCGACGACTTCTTCACCGCCGATGCCTTTATCGACTATTCGGAAATGGCGCTGTTCAAGGGCACGCTGGCAGAGGCAAAGGCCTTCCTGACGGGCAGTTTCCAGCAGGTTCTGGCGGCGCAACATGTCGTTTCCACCACCCGCTACGAATTTGCCGCCGATGGCCAGAGCGCCAAGACCAAGACCGTCTGCTACAACCCGATGACCGTGACCAACGGCACCGATACCGACACGATGATCTGCGGCCTGTGGTATATTCACGATCTGGTGCGCACGCCCGCTGGCTGGCGGATCGCGCGGCTCTACGAGGAAAAGAGCTATATGATCGGGGTGCCGGAATGGTTGAAAGGCCAAATGGGCTGAAGGATCCCGCAGCGCCGGGCGGGCAAAGGCCT
>CAIWFP010000114.1 GCA_903911985.1 uncultured Sphingomonadales bacterium | reverse complement strand
GTCACCGGCGCCGGGCGCGGCATCGGCCGTGAAATCGCGCTGCTGGCCGCACGCGAGGGCGCCGCGGTGGTGGTCAATGACTTCGGCGGCAGCGCCGAGGGCGAGGGTGGCGATACCGGCCCCGCCGCCGAAACCGTGGCCGACATCAGGGCCGCCGGTGGCCGCGCGGTGGCCAATGCCGCCAGCGTTTCCGACCCGGCGGGTGCGGAGTCGATCATCGAGGATGCCGTCAGGCATTTCGGCCGGATCGACGCGGTGGTGAACAACGCCGGCATCCTGCGCGACACCATCTGGCACAAGATGAGCCATGTCGACTGGCAGGCGGTGATCGATGTCCACCTCAACGGCGCCTTCAACGTGTCCAAGGCGGCAACGCCCTATTTCCGCGAGCAGAAGTCGGGCAGCTTCATCCACTTCACCTCGACCAGCGGGTTGATCGGCAATTTCGGCCAGGCCAATTACAGCGCGGCCAAGATGGGCATCGTCGGCCTGTCGCAGTCGATCGCGCTCGACATGGCCCGCGCGGGTGTGCGCTCCAACTGCATCGCGCCGTTTGCGTGGAGCCGCCTCATCGCCACCATCCCCGCCACCACCGAAGCCGAGGCCCTGCGGGTGGAGCGGATGAAAACGATGAGCGCCGACAAGATCGCGCCGCTGGTGGTGTTTCTTGCCTCCGATGCCGCCGCCGAGGTGAGCAACCAGATCTTCGGTGTGCGCAAGAACGAGGTATTCCTGTTCTCCAAGCCGCGCCCGATCCGCTCGATGCAGAAATCCGAAGGCTGGACACCCCAGTCCCTGGCCGAGGAAATGCTCCCCGCCTTCCGCCCCAGCTTTGCCGATCCGATGGAACGCTCGCCCGATGTGTTCGGCTACGATCCGATCTGAGAGGGCACGGCGCCATGGCAATCAACCCGGATTATCTGTTAAATCGCGCGCCGGTGGTGGTGCGCGACCAGCTCTCGCCCACCAGATGCATGCTCTACGCCCTTGGCGTCGGCGCCAGCGAACTTGATTTCGTGTTCGAGGAGCGGCTGAAACCGCTGCCCACACTGGCCGCCGTGCTCGGCTATCCCGGCTTCATGTGGCGGGATCCCGCCATGGGTGCGGATTGGCAGAAGGTCCTCCACGGGGAGCAATCGACGGTAATTCACCGCCCACTGCCGACCGAAGGCGAGGTGATAGGCACCACCCGCATCATCAGGCTGTTCGACAAGGGCGAGGGCAAGGGCGCTGTGGCGCTGGTCGAACGCAAGATCACCAATGGCGCGGGCGATCCACTGGCAACGCTGACCATGACCACCCTGCTGCGCGGCGACGGCGGCTTTGGCGGTTCGGCCGAAGGCCTGCCGGTGCCCCGCCCCATGCCGGAAACCCGCGCCCCCGATATCGTCAGCGAACTGCCCACCGCCGACAATCTGGCGCTGATCTACCGCCTGTCGGGCGATCTCAATCCGCTGCATATCGACCCCGCCGTGGCAAAGGCGGCGGGCTTTAACCGGCCGATACTGCATGGCCTTGCCACCTATGGCGTTGCCGGCCGCGCGCTGATCGCCGCATTGACCGACAATGACCCGACACGCCTGAAGCGGCTGGACGTCCGCTTTTCCAGCCCTGTCTATCCGGGCGAAACCATCCGCACCGAAATCTGGCGGACCGGCGAAGGGCGGGCATCCTTCCGCTCCTTCGTTACCGAGCGCAATGTCATGGTGCTGAACAACGGACTGGTGGAATACGCATGAGCGACCAAGCGATGAACGATACCGGCATTCTGGCCTATGGCGCCTATGTGCCGATCACCCGCCTCCAGCGCGGCGCCATCCATGCGGCCAATGGCTGGTTTGCCGGCGGTTTGCGCGGGCTGGCCAAGGGCGAAAAGGCGATTGCCAATTGGGACGAGGACCCGATCACCATGGCCGTGGAAGCCGCGCGCGATTGCCTCGACGGGTTTGACCGCGCCGCGATCGAACAGGTGACGCTGGCCTCCACCACCCTGCCCTATGCCGACCGGCAGAACGCCGGCGTGGTCAAGGAAGCACTGAACCTGCCGGACGCGGTGGGTGCGATGGATGTGGCGGGCAGCCAGCGGGCGGGAACCGCCTCGCTGATCGCGCTGCTCAAGGGTGCGGGCGAGCGCCCCGCCCTGCATCTTGCCGCCGAACGCACCACGCCCACCCCCGCTTCCGAGCGCGAAATGAACGCGGGCGACGCGGCTTCCGCGCTGCTCATCGGCAGGGGCCGGCCTGTCGCGCGCCTGCTGGGCACGCATAGCGTTACCATGGATTTCGTCGACCACTTCCGCGAGGCGGGCCAGTCCCGGGATTATGACTGGGAAGCGCGCTGGGTGCGCGACGAGGGCTTTGCCGCGATCATGATTCCAGCCATCGCCGAGGCGCTGAAGGGCTTTGGCCGCAGCGGCGCCGATATCACCCACTTCATCGCCCCCATCGCGGTGAAGGGCGTGCCGGAGATGCTGGCCAAGAAGCTGGGCATTGCCCCGGAAGCGATCGCCGACACGCTGAAGGACCGGCTCGGCCATGCCGGTGCCGCCCAGCCGACGCTGATGCTGGCCGATGTGCTGGGGCGGGCGAAGCCGGGCGAACTGGTGCTGGTCACCAGCTTTGGTCAGGGCTGCGATGTGCTGCTGTTCGAAGTGACCGAGGCGATCGCCACCTTGCGTCCGCGCCTTGGCGTGGCGGGCTGGCTGGCGCGGCGGGTCGAATCGACCAATTACATGAAATATCTGTTCCACCGGGGGCTGCTCTGCCTCGACCGGGGCATGCGCGCCGAGCATGACAGCAAGACCGCGCTGACCGCGCTGTGGCGCAACCGCAAGGCGGTGCTGGGGCTGGTTGGTGGGCGCTGCACGCGCACCGGCACCGTCCAGTTCCCCAAGACCGAGGTCAGCGTCAACCCGAATGACCATGCCATCCGCACGCAGGAAGACTATCCGCTGGCCGAAGTTCCCGCGAGCGTGATGACCTTCACCGCCGACTCCCTGACCTATTCGCCCGATCCGCCCAATTGCTATGGCAATATCGAATTTGTCGGAGGGGGGCGGATGATGGCCGAGTTCACCGACTTCGCGCCCGACGAGCTGGAGGTCGGCAAGGAATTGCGGATGATGTTCCGCATCAAGTCCCTCGACGAGAACCGGCATTTCCGCCGCTATTTCTGGAAGGCGGCGCCCGCCTTTTGAGGCGGCGCATCCCTTTGTTTCCGTGCGATCCGAGGCGAAATTCAGTACTCAGTTTCGCATCGCACTTTGAAGGAGAACACCCATGGCGACGGGCATCCGCGACAAGGTAGCAATTCTGGGCATGGGCTGCGCCCGTTTCGGCGAACGCTGGGACAAGGACGAGGACCAGCTGATGCTGGAGGCCTATGAGGAGGCCATGGCCGATGCGGGCATCGAGACCAGCCAGATCGACGCGGCATGGCTGGGCGCCGCGTTCGATGCGCAAAACATCGGCCCCTCCGGCATTCCGCTGGCGATGGCGCTGCGCCTCAACGACATCGGCGTGACCAAGGTCGAGAACTACTGCGCCAGCGGCACCGAGAGCTTTCGCGGCGCGGTCTATGCGGTGGCCTCGGGCGCCTGCGACATCGCCCTGGCCATGGGCGCGGAAAAGCTCAAGGACACCGGCTACGGCGGCCTGCCCGTGCGCACGCGCGGCACCACCCACGACATGATCGGCATCACCGGTTCGGCGCCGGGCAACTTCGCCCAGATCGCCTCGGCCTATCGCGCGCAGCATGGCGTTTCCAGGGAAGACCTCAAGCGCGCCATCGCCCATGTTTCGGTCAAGAGCCATGCCAATGGCTCGAAAAACCCCAAGGCCCATCTGCGCAACGAGGTGACCATCGAACAGGTCATGGCCGCGCCGATGATCGCCGAACCGCTTGGCCTGTTCGACTGCTGCGGTGTCTCCGACGGGGCGGCCTGCGCCATTGTCACCACGCCCGAGATCGCCCGCGCGCTGGGCAAGACCGATATCGTCACGATCAAGGCGCTGCAGGTTGCCACTTCCAACGGCTGGGAACTGCAGGGCTCGGGCTGGAACGGCAGCTATTTTCACACCACCCGCGTGGCCGCTGCCAAGGCCTACAAGGACGCGGGCATCACCGATCCGCGCGCGCAGCTGAGCCTGATCGAGGTGCATGACTGCTTCTCGATCACCGAGCTGGTGACGATGGAGGACCTCCATATCTCGCGCGAGGGCGATGGCTGGCGCGATGTGCTGGGCGGCTTTTTTGACGCCGATGGCCAGATCCCCTGCCAGATCGACGGGGGTCTCAAGTGTTTCGGCCACCCCATCGGCGCCTCGGGCCTCAGGATGATTTACGAGAACTATCTCCAGCTGCTCGGCCGCGCGGGGCCGCGCCAGCGCAAGGATAATCCGGTTTTCGCCCTCAGCCACAATCTGGGCGGCATGCCGAACCAGAATGTTTCCGCCATCGCCATCGTGGGACTAGCCGATGCCTGACCAGACCAAGGCGCCTGCCGCCGGCATGGATGCCGAAACCTTCGACATCTTCCTCACCCAGCTGCAACGCTACGTCCGCGAGCGGCTGATCCCGGCGGAGAAGGGCATTGTCGAGACCGACCTTGTGCCCGGTGATATCATCGCCGAGATGCGTGACATGGGCCTGTTCGGCCTGACCATTCCGGAAAGCTATGGCGGCAGCGGGCTGAACATCGCGCAATATTGCCGCACCATCCGCGAGCTGTCCTATGCCATGCCGTGCTTCCGCTCGATCGCCTCGATCAATCTGGGCATGACCACCTCGGCCCTGATGAAATCGGGCACCGAGGCGCAGCGCGCCCTCTGGCTG
>CAIWFP010000113.1 GCA_903911985.1 uncultured Sphingomonadales bacterium | reverse complement strand
TCAGCGCGGCAGTTTCGGCGCGGGATATGTCCGCAAAGTCGATTCCCGGCTCCTCTGAGTCGTTTCCAGCGCCAGCCGCTCCGGGGGGTAGGGTCACCACCGCGCCGACGCGCTCAGCGGCCTCTCTGGCGGAATCTAGGCCAATGTTGTTGGGCAGGTGCCGGTCATTGTCGGCGGCGATGATCAGTTCGCGGCCGGGAAACAGGCAGCGCATGATTGTGGCCACGGCCATGAGGTTCTTGGCGGACATGGCGGCGACAACACTATGCCCGGTCGCCTCATGGATGGCGGCGGCGGTGGCATATCCCTCAGCAATCACCAGCGGGCCGACACTCGGCTTGCCATCCAGTCGATAAACGCCATGCGGCCAGAAAAGGCCAGAGGTGCGCCCACCCTTGATGAATCGCTTGGTGCCATCGGGGGCGATGCGCTGCACGTTCCAGAGGCGAAAGCCCTGATCCACCATCGGCACCAGCAGATCGGCGTCCAACTGCCGGACACCGAAGGCGGCCAGTTCCTTGCCGACGAGGTAGGGATGCGCGCCCACATTCCGGCTGGCCGCAGCCCATGCTTCACCAGCCGCGTGGGTGGCTCTTTCCGTCTCTGCCCGCCGCTTGGCCTCGGCCTCGGCAATGCGCCGGGCGATGGCTTGCCGGTCGGCGCGGGACAGGTCGCGGGTTTCGCCGCTTCGCCATGTTGCCCGGACACCAAGGCGATAATGCCCAAAGCATCCGGCGCGGGCGATGCCTGGACCAAGGGCCATTATGACCTCGTCGGCCGGATCGAGGGCGAACTGGAACTCTACGGACATAAGTTCGCGGTCTCCTGCGTCGATGGACTGGATCGCAGTTGGGGCCCGCGCGCCGAATGGAATTCCACGCCCGTCTCGTGGATGCACCTGACCTTCGGCGACGACCTCGCCTTCCACCTCGTCATCACGCTCGACGTGGTCAATGGCCAGCAGGTCTACACCACCTTCCGCTTCGGCTATGCCGTAGTCGATGGGGAATGCTGCGCGGTCACTGCAGCCGAAGTCGATGCGGAAAGCCTCGGCATGCTCGGCATGCACCGCATCGTGCGCATCACCGATGCCAAGGGGCGGCAGTGGGAAATCGTCGGCTCGGCCATCGCTGCCGCGCCGTGGCACACCGCCTACACCAGTTTCCTCTCGTTCCAGACGCTCTATCGCTGGACGATGGGCACCCGCGAAGGTTTCAGCAACGTCACCGACGTGATCGGCGTCACCACGCTGTCCAAGCGCCTCTCGCGCCTTGCCAACACACCGGCCTGAGCAGGTCCTGCCTGAAATCGAGGATAGGGTCGCAGCCCGTCGGGGACGATGGCCCCGGCCCGACCATGCCGCTCGCCCTTGATCTATACGAACACCTCATCGAGGTGCCAGCGCCCTGCCCCACCCGCAATTTTAGTCTGGCAAGACCTTTTCCAACCAAATCTGACCGAAAATTTCTTTGTGCCCAAAAAACTCTTGGATGTAACGATTTAGTGCATTACCTCTTGGCATGGTTAATTGTGGCACGCCCAGCTGCGTGGTTGCGGCCGTTCGATATTGTTTGGGGGAATGTTAATGACTCAGCGGCCCTGGACGTATCGTTCTTCCGTTTCCATCGCGGCTGTGGGCCTTGGCCTACTCTCGACACCCGGCC
>CAIWFP010000112.1 GCA_903911985.1 uncultured Sphingomonadales bacterium | reverse complement strand
ATTCTGGTGAACTGCGCGGCCGGCAAGGATCGTACCGGCGTGGCCGTGGCGCTGCTGCTGGCGGTTCTCGGCGTCTCCCGAGAGGTGATTTTCGAGGATTACTGCCTCACCAACCAACATGCGGATTTCGTGCGGATGATGGCGTTCCGCGAGCAATCGGGCCGGTTCAAGGGCACCCTGCCCGACGCCCTGGGGCCGATGTTTGCCGCAGATCGCGCCTATCTCGCTGCCATGTTCGAGCAGATCGACGCGCAACATGGCACCATCGAACGCTTCGTTCTCGACGAACTTCAGCTTGAACCGGCCGATCTCGCGGCCATACGCGCCCGCCTCGTTGAGGCGCCTCAACCGGGCGGATGACGCGCCGGCCCCGTTTGGGCCAAGTCGATCGAGTGAGCCCGCCGCCCGCTTAAGCCGAGGGTCTCGCAGGCGAGGCCTTGCGCCCATGCGCCAGACGGAAGGCCTCGCCTGTTCGAACCGAGGCAGCGCGGGCGATGCCATCGGGATAGGGTAAGCAGCATATTGGGGCAGGAACGCCGGGTTGGGGCGATTGCCCGCCAAATCCTTGCGACGTCAGGGCATCCGCGTGAGGCTGGGCATTGTTGGCCAAGTCATTCCTCCGCGATACGAGGGAGAAGCATTCGACTCGCTTCGGGATGCCGCGATAATATCTCTATCGAGGGAATAGACAAACACTTCGCGCTGGCCCGGGGCAGAATCCCGGTCAGGCGAGTGGGGCGCGTCCCGCGCTGCGCGCGAGCCGGTCATCGCGGTGCCGCGCCGTGCCGCGCCGTGCCGCGCTGTGCCGGGCTCAGGCCAATTGCGCCAGCCAATCGGCAATCATCGCCCGGCCAGCGGCTGCGGCGCGTGGGCCATGCGTATCGTGGGTCGCACGCAGTGATGCGACATCGCCGCCCGCCTCCACCACCGACTCCGGCCATTGCTCCAGCCAGATGTGAAACCGCTCGTCCTCGCCCATTTCGGCATGGAACTGTAGCGCCAGCAGGTTCGGCCCGCGTGAAAAGGCCTGATGCGGGTAGACATGGCTGGAGGCGAGCAGCTCAACCCCCTCCGGCAGGGTGAAAGTATCGCCATGCCAGTGCAGCACGGGCACCTCGACAATATGGCGCAATGGCCCACCGGCCGCATTGCCATGCACGGCGACGGGGTGAAAACCTACCTCCTTGGCCGGGCCGGGATAGACCCGCGCGCCCAGCGCCGCCGCGATCATCTGCGCGCCAAAACACACGCCCAGCGTCGGCCGGTCGGCGGCCAGCCGCCGGGCAAGGCGGCGCAGCTGGCAGGCGATCCACGGATGTTGCTCCTGCTCATACACGCCCATCGGCCCACCCATCATGATGAGCAGGTCGGGCTCGGCGAGGTCGAGCGAGGCAAAACCGGGGTCAGCCACGTCGATGCGGTCGACGTGATAGCCCGCCGCCTCGATTGGCTCGCGGTATCCGGCCACGCCCTCATAGGGAACGTGGCGAATGATCAGGGCGCGCTTCATACTGGCAATGCTAGCAGATTTAGGCCTCGGGGAGGAAGTCTGGAACCGAGAGATAACGCTCACCCGTGTCATAATTGAAGCCAAGGACGCGGGCGCCCACGGGCAGCTCGGGCAGTTTCTGGGCGATGGCGGCCAGAGTCGCGCCCGAGCTGATCCCCACCAGCAGGCCTTCGACGCGGGCGGAGCTTCGGGCCCATTCCTTGGCATCGGCGGGATCGACCTGAATGACACCGTCGAGCAGCGCCGTGTGCAGATTGGCGGGCACAAAGCCCGCGCCAATGCCCTGGATGGGATGCGGCGCGGGCTTGCCGCCGCTGATGACGGGCGAGAGCGTGGGTTCGACCGCATAGGCCTTCAGCCCGCTCCATTCCGCTTTCAGCACCTGCGCCACGCCGGTCAGGTGGCCACCGGTGCCAACGCCGGTAATCACCGCGTCGATTGGCGTCTCGGCGAAGTCGGCGAGAATTTCCCGCGCGGTGGTGCGCACATGGACGTCGATGTTGGCGGGGTTCTCGAACTGTTGGGGTATCCATGCGCCGGGGGTTTCCGCCTGCAGCTCCAGCGCCCGCTCAATGGCGCCCTTCATGCCCTTTTCACGCGGGGTCAGATCGAAAGTCGCGCCATAGGCCAGCATCAGCCGCCGCCGCTCAAGACTCATCGATTCCGGCATGACGAGAATGAGCTTGTAGCCCTTCACCGCCGCCACCAGCGCCAGCCCGACCCCGGTGTTGCCGCTGGTTGGCTCGATGATGATGCCGCCCGGTTTCAGCTGGCCGCTGGCCTCAGCCGCCTCGATCATGGCCAGAGCGATCCGGTCCTTGATGGAACCGCCGGGATTGGCGCGCTCGCTCTTCACCCATACCTCGTGATCGGGGAACAGGCGCGACAGGCGGATATGGGGCGTGCCGCCAATGGTGGCGAGAACGGATTGCGCTTTCATCTCGGGGCCTTTCGGGTGGAAGTGGGCGGAAGGGGTAGGGGAGCGGGAAAGCCGGGCCGATGTTACGACCCGATCCGGTCCCAGAAATCCTGTGCGGTTACGATGGAACTGGTGCTTTGCCCAAAGCCGGACACCGCCTGGCGCCATGATGGGTGCGGCAGGCGAGAAGTGGGGGCCGGGCGTGGCGGCTGGTGTGGGCGGGACAAACTTTTACGAACCATCTCGTTTCTCCATTCTCAGGATCACGTAACCGGCGTTGTCGCCCAAGTTGCGTGCGCTTTAGCCT
>CAIWFP010000111.1 GCA_903911985.1 uncultured Sphingomonadales bacterium | reverse complement strand
TTTTGATTTTTGAATTTCGGCAGGCCCACCCCCGCCGTGCTGCAAGGAAGTCCATACGATGTCACGCCGCCGCCAGATCTACGAAGGCAAGGCCAAGATCCTCTATGAGGGCCCCGAGCCCGGCACGCTGATCCAGTATTTCAAGGATGACGCCACCGCCTTCAACGCCCAGAAAAAGGGCACGATCAACGGCAAGGGCGTGATCAACAACCGCATCAGCGAGTATGTCTTCACCCGGCTGAACCACATCGGCATCCCCACCCATTTCCTGCGCCGCCTCAACATGCGCGAGCAGCTGGTGCGGCAGGTGGAAATCATCCCGATCGAGGTGGTGGTGCGCAATGTAGCGGCAGGCTCGATCAGCAAGCGCCTCGGCATCCCCGAGGGCGACCCGCTGCCCCACACCCTGCTCGAATATTACTACAAGGACGACGCGCTGGGCGATCCGCTGATCGCCGAGGAGCACATCGCCTGCTTCGGCTGGGCCACGCATGAGGAGATGCACGACATCTCCAGCATGGCCATCCGGGTGAACGATTTCCTCTGCGGCATGTTCGCGGCGATCAACATCCGCCTTGTCGATTTCAAGCTGGAATTCGGCCGCATTTACGATGGCGACTACAGCCGCGTCATTCTCGCCGACGAGATCAGCCCCGATGGCTGCCGCCTGTGGGACATGACCACCGGCGAAAAGCTCGACAAGGACCGTTTCCGCCGCGATCTCGGTGGCGAGGAAGAGGCCTATCAGGAGGTCGCCCGCCGCCTTGGCCTGCTGCAGGACGACAATGGTCCCAGCGAAGTGCTCGACCTGTCCAGCCACCGCAAGCTGCGCGGCAAGTAAGGGCGCGGCCAGGGCGCGGGCACGGCAGGCCATTGTCATGACAAGGCGGCTGCTGCGGGCAGCGACACTGGCCATGACCGCCGGGCTGGCGCTGGCCGCGCTGGTTCCGGGCGGCGCGGCGCGGGCTGGATCCGCGCAGGCGATCGCCACGCCCCCATCCGCGCCATCGGCGGCAGGCATAGCGCCATCGGCGTCAAGCGCGCCGCGCTGGGCCTTCGAGACCAGCGACGTCCCGCTCGATCCCGCCTTCCATTTTGGCCAACTGCCCAATGGCATGCGCTATATCATC
This sequence comes from uncultured Sphingomonadales bacterium, assembly GCA_903911985.1. GTDB lineage: Bacteria > Pseudomonadota > Alphaproteobacteria > Sphingomonadales > Sphingomonadaceae > Novosphingobium. The sequence continues at coordinate 12,004 of CAIWFP010000111.1, read as the reverse complement.
GTGCCCAACGCCACGCCCAAGGGACAGGCGATGGTGCGCATGCAGGTTGCCACCGGTTCGCTGGACGAAAATGACGACGAGCGCGGCTATGCCCATTTCACCGAGCATATGGCGTTTCAGGGCTCCACCCATGTCGCCCCCGGCGAGATGGTGCGCCTGCTGGAGCGGCTGGGTCTGGCCTTTGGCGCCGACACCAACGCCTTCACCACGCAGGAGACGACCACCTACGTCCTCGACCTGCCCCACACCGATTCAGGGATGCTCGATACCGCGCTGATGCTGATGCGCGAGACCGCGAGCGAACTGCGTTTTCCGGCAGACGCGGTGGAGCGCGAGCGCGGTGTGGTGCTGGCCGAAAAGCGCGACCGCAACACCCCCAGCCAGCGCGCCGCCGACGATGAAACCAGTTTCTTCGCGCCCGATGCCCGCTATAGCCACCGTCAGCCCATCGGCACGCCAGAGGCACTGGCCGCCGCCACGCCCGATCTGCTACGCAGTTTCTGGGCCCGCGAATATGTGCCGGGCAAAACCACGCTGATCGTCGTGGGCGACCTCGATCCAGCGGTGGTGGAGGCCGCCATCCGCAGCCATTTCGCCGATTGGTCGCCAAAGCCCGAGGGGCTTGCCTCGCCGCCGCAGCCCGATGCCGGGCCGATCCACCCCGGCGACACCGCGCGCGCGCGCATCTGGCTCGACCCCGCGCTGGCGGGCGCCATCACCATCGCCAGCTTCGGCCCGTGGCAGCCAGACCCCGACACCATCGCCCGCCGCCGCGAGGCCATGCTGCGGGCTGTGGGCTACGGCATCGTCAACCGCCGGCTGGAACGCTACACAAGGCTGGCGGACATGCCCTTCCGCCGCGCCATCTTCAACACCAGGCCGGTGTTCCACTCAGCCCGGATCAGCGACCTCGAAATTCTGGTGTCCAAGGGCGACATGCCCGCCACCTTGCGGCTGGTGGGCGTGGAATACCGCAAGGCGCTGGCACAGGGCTTCACCCGCGCCGAGGTGGACGAGCAGGTGGCAAACCTGCGCGAATATGCCCGCAACGCCGCCGCTGGCGCCAATACCCGCTCCGACGACCAGCTGATGAACACGGCGCTGAACCTCATCCGCCGGGACCGGGTGCCAAGCGCGCCGCAAGGCGATCTGGCGCTGGTGGAGGCCATGGCCCCGCGGATCACCCCCGAGGCGGTGCTGGCAACGCTGCGCGCGGATGCGATCCCGCTGAAAGCCCCGCTGATCCGCTATCAGGGCCATAACCAGCCCGTCGGGGGCGAGGCCGCCCTGCTCGCCGCCTGGGATGCGGCGATGCGCGCCCCCCTGCCCAGCGCGCCCGATGCCGGTTCCGCAAATACGCCCGCCGCCAGCTTCGCCTATACCAGCTTCGGCACCCCCGGCACGGTGGTGTCGGACATAAGCGAACCACTGCTTGGCATTCGCGAGATCCGCTTTGCCAATGGCGTGATGCTGAACCTGAAACACACCGATCTCGCACAGAATCAGGTGCTGGTGCAAATGAGCCTCGACGGCGGCGATCTGGTGGCCCCGCGCGACAATCCGCTGGCGGTGGACATGGTGCCGGTGCTGGCGGCCGGTGGCCTTGGCAAGTATAGCACCGACCAGCTGCAAACGGTGATGGCCGGCCATTCGGTGGGCTTTGGCCTGACGACCACGCCCGACAGCTTCACCGCCACCGCCCAGACCACACCCACCGATCTCGACCTGCAACTGCGCCTGATCACCGCGCTGATCACCGATCCCGGCTGGCGACCGGAAGGCGAGGCGCAATTCCGCAACGCCATCGGCGATTTCTTCACCCAGTCGCTGTCCGACCCCCGCCATGTGCTGCAAAGCCATTTGAGCGGCATTCTGTCCGACGGCGATCCGCGCTTCACCCGCCAGCCGCTCAGCGCCTATCTGGCGCTGGATTTCCACGCGCTGAAACAATCCATTGGCGACCGGCTGGCACGCGGCGCGATCGAACTGGCCATCGTTGGCGACATCGACGAGGCAAAGACCATTGCCGCCGTGGGCGAAACCCTTGGCGCCCTGCCCATGCGTGAGGCGGCCTTCGGCGCCTATGCCGAGGAGCGCCAGCGCGGCTTTACCACCGACCACACCCCGCGCGTGCTGCATCACATGGGCCCCGCCGATCAGGCCGCCATCAGCCTGACCTGGCCCACCCGCGACGCCGGTGACCCGGTGGCCAACCAACAGCTCAACATGCTGGAAAAGGTGCTGGAGATCGAACTGCTCGAATCCCTGCGCCAGCGCCTCGGCAAGGCCTATTCCCCCCGCGTCAATTCCGACCGCACCCGGACATGGACGGGCTATGGCACGATCACCATATCGACCAGCGTGGATGTGAAGGACGTAGATGCCGCCCGCGCCGCGATCGATCAGGCCGTTGCCGCCCTGCGCACCTCCAAGGTCAGCGCCGATATCCTCGAACGCGCCCGCCGCCCGATGGCGGAAATCTACGATAACGAGCTGAAGGAAAACAGCGGCTGGCTGGGCGTGGCCTCCCGCGCACAAAGCCGCAGCGATGCCGTGGAGCGCCAGATCCATGCCCAATCCCGCGTTCTGGCCGTAACCGCCGCCGATGTCCTCGCCACCGCCCGGCGCTATCTGGGCCGCCAAGCCGCCGTTGCGGTAACGGTACTGCCACTGGCACCGGCAAATGGCGCCCCCCCACCCAAACCGGCAGCGCCCCCCATACAAATCCCCTCCTCGTCCATTCCCAAAGCCCTCACCTCGCACCCCGCCCCGCCCGCGACTTTGTCGCACACCCGCGACAAGACGGTGCCTTGACTTGCCCCCGTGGCTCGCGTCTAGGAACGCAGCTATGGAACCGAGACATCGCGCGCCCGGGGGCGTCCATGCATCACGCCCACGGATAATTCTCACCGCCGCGCTGGCAACGCTGGTGCTTACCGGGCTGTCGCTGGCTGGTTGTGGCGGATCTGACAACAAGGCCAAGCCGCCGCCGGAAGTCGGCTTTGCCGTGCTGGCCCCGACCACGGCGCCGGTTGTCACCGAACTGCCCGGCCGCACCAGCGCCACCTCCACCGCCGAGGTCCGCCCGCAGATTACCGGCGTGATAGAGCGGCGCATGTTCACCGAAGGCGCGCTGGTTCACCGGGGCCAACCGCTCTACCGCATCGATGCCAGCCTCTACCGCGCCGCGCAAATGCAGGCCTCGGCCAATCTGGCGTCGGCGCAGGCCAGCGCCAGCGCCGCCACCGCCCGGGCGGACCGCTATCGCCCGCTGGCCGCGGACAAGGCTGTCTCGCAGCAGGACTACACCGATGCCGCCGCCACCGCCCGCGTAACCGCCGCACAAGTGGCACAGGCCCGCGCCTCGCTGGCCGCGGCCAGCACCAATCTGCGCTTCACCACCGTGCCCGCGCCCATCACCGGGCGCATCGGCCGTTCGCTGCTGACCGAAGGCGCGCTGGCCACGGCCAATCAGGCCGCGCCGCTGGCGGTCATTTCGCAACTCGACCCCATCTATGTCGATATCCAGCAAAACGCGAGCGACCTCATCGCCCTGCGGCGCCAGATGGCCTCCGGTGGCGCCACCCCGGTCGGGGTGCATCTGAAGCTCGATGACGACAGCGACTATCCCCACGAAGGCACGCTGGAGTTCTCGGAAGTCACCGCCGACCCCTCCACCGGCACGGTAACGCTGCGCCTGCGCTTCCCCAACCCCGAGGGCCTGTTGCTGCCCGGCATGTTCGTCCGGGCGCAATTGCATCAGGCCAGTCAGGGCAATGTCTTCCTCGTGCCGCAATCGGCGCTCACCCGCGACGCGCGCGGCAACGCGGTGGTATTTGTCGTCGGCGCCGGCAACAAGGCCGAACTGCGCAAGGTGACCGCGCCGCGCACGCTAGGCGACCAATGGGTGGTCACCGCCGGCCTTTCGCGCGGCGACCGGCTGATCACCCAGGGGCTGGGCAAGGTGAAGCCGGGCCTGCCCATCCATCCCGTGCCCGAAAATACCCCCCAGCACCCGCTGGCCCTGAATTTCGCCCCGCACCGCCTGCCCGACACGGCGCGCCCGCGCCCGGACCTCGGCTGAGCGGCGCACACCATGTCCCGCATATTCATCGACCGGCCAATTTTCGCCTGGGTTCTGGCCATCATGGTGATGCTGCTGGGCGTGGGGGCGATCATGCACCTGCCGATCGAGCAGTTTCCCGACATCGCCCCGCCGCAGGTGAACATCCAGACCAGCTATCCCGGCGCCTCGGCCGAAACGCTGGAAGGCTCGGTCACCCAGGTTATCGAGCAACAGCTGACCGGGGTGGACGGGCTGCTCTACTTCAGCGCCACCGCCACCTCGCAGGGGCAGGTGCAGATCACCGCCACCTTCGCCAAGGGCACCAACCCGGATATCGCCCAGGTGCAGGTGCAGAACAGGGTCCAGCAAGCCCTCCCCCGCCTGCCGCAGAGTGTGCAGGCACAAGGCGTCATCGTCACCAAGGCCAATCCCGATTTCCTGCTGATCGTCGCCGTTTACGACAGTTGGGACCGGGCCACCAATATCGACATTTCCGACTATCTGGTCAGCCATCTGCAGGAACCGATCGGTCGCATTCCCGGTGTCGGGCAAACCACGGTTTTCGGCTCGCAATATGCCATGCGCATCTGGCTGAACCCGACCCGGCTGGCCGCATTCGGCCTGATGCCATCCGATGTGATCAGCGCGCTCACCGCCCAGAACGCCGAGGTGGCCGCGGGCGAGGTTGGCGGCATGCCCAATCCGCCGGGGCAGATGCTGAACGCCACCGTCACCGCCCAGTCGCGCCTCTCCACCCCCGCGCAATTTGCCCGGATCGTGGTCAAATCGCTGCCCAATGGCGCGGCGGTGAGATTGTCGGACGTCGCGCATATCGAACTCGGCGCCGAGAATTACGCGGTGATGAGCAAGGTTAGCGGGCATCCGGGCACCGGCATCGCCATCTCGCTGGCGCCCGGCGCCGACGCGCTGACCACCGCCAAACTGGTGAAGGCCGAATTCGCCCGTCAGGCCAATGCCTTCCCGCCCGGCTATGCCTATGCTTTCGCCAGCGACGCCACGCTGTTCATCACCAAATCGGTCAACGACGTCGTCATCACCCTGTTCGAGGCCATCGCGCTGGTGGTGGTGGTGATGTTCGTCTTCCTGCAAAGCTGGCGCGCGACGCTGATTCCGGCCATCGCCGTGCCGGTGGTGCTGCTGGGCACTTTCGGCATTCTGGCCATGGCCGGCTATTCGATCAACACGCTCACCCTGTTCGGGCTGGTGCTGGCGATCGGCCTGTTGGTCGATGACGCCATCGTTGTCGTCGAAAATGTCGAGCGGCTGATGCACGAAAACCCGGGGATGACCCCGCGCGAGGCGACCATCCAGTCGATGCGGGAAATTCAGGTGGCGCTGGTCGCCATCGCGCTGGTGCTCTCGACCGTCTTCCTGCCCATGGCCTTTTTCGGCGGCTCGACCGGGGTCATCTACCGCCAGTTCTCGATCACCATAGTCTCGGCGATGGGCCTGTCGGTGATGGTGGCGCTGATCCTCTCGCCCGCGCTCACCGCCACCCTGCTGAAGCGCCCCGAGGATGAGGACACCACCGGCTTCGTCGGCCGCCGCAGCATGGCGATGCGCCTGTGGTTCGAGCATCATTTTGGCCGATTGCTGAGCTGGTATCACATCCGCGCCCTGCGCATGGTCGAAAACCGGCAGCGCGCGATCATGGTCTACAGCGTGCTGGCCATGGCGATGGTGGCGCTGTTCGTTCACCTGCCGACCGGATTTTTGCCATCCGAGGATCAGGGCTTTGCCCAGCTCAGCTATAACCTGCCCGCCGGTGCCACCATCGCCCGGACCCGCGAGGCCCAGCTCGCCATCGAACACTATTTCACCACCCGCGAGAAGGATGCTGTTCAGGCCGTTCTCACCGTCGTTGGCGGCGGACAAGGCGGCGTGGGCGGCCAGAACGCCGGTCGCGGCTTCATTGCCCTGCGCCCGTGGGATGATCGCCCCGGCAGCCAGAACACCGCCGATGCCGTCACCCACCGCGCCACCAAGGCGATGGGCGGCTTTCGCGATCTGGAATTCTACGCCATTGTTCCGGCAATTGTGCGCGGGCTGGGCCAGTCCTCCGGCTTCACCGCCGAATTGCAGAATGCCACCGCCATGCCCCGCGCCGATTTCGTGAGGCTGCGCGATGCCATTCTGGCGGAGGCACGCGCCAACCCCCATTTGATGAATGTGCGCCTGTCCAACCTGCCGGATCAGCCGACGCTCAAATTCGACACGGATACGGAAAAGCTCGCGGCGCTTGGCCTTGCGCAAAAGGATGTGAACGCGACACTGGCCACCGCCTGGGGCGGCACCTATGTCAACGACTTCATCGATCGCGGAAGGGTAAAGCGCGTCTATGTGCAGGGCGAAGCCACAAGCCGCGCCCGGCCCGAAGACCTGAGCCAGTGGTATGTGCGCTCGGCCAATGGCGAAATGGCGCCGTTTTCCGCTTTCTCGCATGTGTCCTGGGGTCTGGCACCCACCGCCCTGTTCCGGTTCAACGGCATCTCGAACTACGAGCTGAGCGGACAGGCGGCCCCCGGCTCCAGCTCCGGCGACGCGATGAATGCCATTCAGTCCATCGTGGATAAATATCCCGCCGTCACCCTGGCCTGGTCCGGCGCCTCGTTTCAGGAACGGCTCTCCACCGGGCAGGCACCCTTGCTCTATGGGGTGTCGCTGGTTGTGGTCTTCCTGTGTCTCGCCGCGCTTTATGAAAGCTGGTCGGTGCCGGTGGCGGTGCTGCTGGTCATTCCGCTGGGGTTGATCGGGGCGGTGCTGCTGGTCACGCTGCGGGGCCTGCAGAACGATATTTATCTGCAGATCGGCCTGCTCACCACCATGGGGCTGGCGGCCAAGAACGCCATCCTGATGATCGAATTCGCCGAACGCGCGGAGAAAACCGGCATGGGCATCGTCGATGCCGCGCTGGAGGCCGCCCGCATCCGCCTGCGCCCGATTTTGATGACCAGCTGCGCCTTCATCGTTGGCGTGCTGCCGCTGGCGCTGGCCACGGGCGCTGGCGCCAATGCCCGCGTCGCCATCGGCACCAGCGTGATCGGCGGCATGCTGACGGCGACCCTGCTCGCGGTTTTCTATATCCCGCTGTTCTTCGTGGTGGTGCGCCGTGCCACCCGCGACACGCTGGCCAGATTGCACCACACTGCACCGCCACTGGCCACGCCACCCGCCACCGGCTCCGATGCCGAACCGGGAGAGCCGGCATGATCCCCCTGCCCGCCACAGCCCGCCCCGCGCTGGCCCTTGCCCTGTGCGCGGGCCTGCTTGCCGGCACGCCCCTCGCCGCAAGCCCCACCCCCGTCGAGACAGATGCCGCCGTCCCGCAGCATTGGCCCAGCGGCCCGGCCTATACCGATGCGGGCACGGCGGCGGCCCCGCGCTATTCCTACCGCGACGTTCTGGCCGATCCCCGGCTCGTCGCGCTGATCGACACGGGCCTTGCGCATAATCAGGATGTGGCCCTGGCACTGGCCAATATCGCGGCGGCCCGCGCCCAATACCGCATCCAGCGCGCCGCGCTGATGCCGCAGATCAACGCGGGCGGCGGCTGGAGCCACGCGGAGGGCGAAGGCACGATGTTGGGCGGCGCCACGGTAAAGGGCAACGCCTATCTTGCCGAGGGCAGCGCCGCCTACGAGCTGGACCTCTTTGGCCGGGTCCGCTCGCTCACCACCGCGCAGCGCGCGCGCTATCTGGCAAGTGTCGAGGCCGCCCGCGCCACCCGGCTCACGCTGGTGGCCGATATTGCCGATGCCTGGCTGACCTATGCCGCCGACGCCAGCCTGCTGACCATCGCCCGGAACACCGCCACCGCCGCCCGCGCCAGCGTCGCCCTCACCACCCGCCGGGTGGAAGGCGGCATTGCCCCCCTCTCCGACCAGCGGCAGGCCGAACTGACGCTGCACGGCGCCGAGGCCGATGTCGCCGCGCAAACCACCGCGCTGGCCCGCGACGTCAACGCCCTGCGCCTGCTCACCGGGGCAGAGGTCGGCCCCGCCAATCTGCCCGCCGACATCGCCGATGCCGACACCCGCCTTGCCGCCCTGCCCGCGGGGCTGGATTCCGCCGTGCTGCTGCGCCGTCCGGATGTGGCGGAGGCCGAGCTGTCGCTGCGCGCCGCCAAGGCCAATGTCGGCGCGGCCCGTGCGGGGCTGTTCCCGAAAATCACCCTCACCGGCGTGGCGGGCGTGGCCTCCACCGCCCTGTCGGCCCTGTTCACCGGCGGCGCCTTCGCCTGGGGCACGAATGCGGCCGCCAGCTGGCCGATCTTCAACGGCGGCGCCACCAAATCCGCGTTCCGGCTGGCGCAGGCCCAGCGTGATGCCAGCCTTGCCGCCTATCGCAAGACCATCGAATCGGCCTTCCGCGATGTCGCGGACACCCTCGCGCGGGGCGGCACGATCGACGCCCAACTGGCCGCCACCACCGCCGCGCGCGATGCCGCCGCCGATAATTTCCGCCTCGCCGACCGCCGCTATCAGGGCGGCGTGACCGGCTGGCTGGAAAGCCTGACCGCGCAACAGGCCCTTTACGCAGAGGAAAAGGCGCTGGTCAGCACCCGCCTCGCCGCCGCCAGCAACCGCGTGGCCCTCTATCGCGCGCTGGGCGGGGACGATCCGGTGGCGGCCAGCCCCGGAAACTAGGCGGACCGCTCATCCCACCCGCAACCACGGGCCTATTGCGGCGGCGAGGTCGGCGTCTGCACGGAAATATTGCTCGTGACCAAGCTGGCCGACCCCCCATTAGCGGTTGTGGCGACGATTTTGGTGCGTTGATAGATGTGCGTATGGTTCTGGAAGGTGGTCTGCAGGGCCGCCAGATTGTCACTCACACCCTGCACCTTGGCGGACAGCCCGTTGAACTGGTTGGTAATGCCGCTGTTGGTGAAATTGACCGCGACCTTGGCGCTATTGGCGGTATCAGCGGTTGTGGCCAGCTTGGCCTCATCCGCCGCAAGCCGGGCCTTTAGCTGGTTAAGCTGTTGAATCAGCATGTTGACCTGATCCTGCAGCGTCATATCCAAGGGGTGGATGGCGAGCTGCGCCGGTATGCGGGCAAGCTGAGCCTGGGCGGGCGGCGTGACGCAGGCCGCAAGGCCAAGTGCCGCCACGGTAAAATGCCGGAAAAATGGGATATGTGTCATTGACTGCCCCTCCATCATCTCTCTGCCGCAGAAGCTAACCCCAGCCGGACAAAAGCCAAAGTCCTATCGCTCTTGCCCCCGCGCGCCCCAATCGCCATAGGCGGTTCGATTGAATCACCCTTCAGCCCGGAAAGGCCCGCCCGCGATGCCCAAAGCGACAAAGGTCCGCGTCTATGTCAGCCTCAAGAATGGCGTACTCGACCCGCAGGGCCGCGCCATCCACCACGCCATCGAGGGGCTGGGCTTCTCGGGCGTTCAGGATGTTCGCGCCGGCCGGTTGATCGAGCTGGAAGTGGACGACAGCGTAACCGATGCCGCGCTGGATGAAATGGCCGCCAGGCTGCTCGCCAATCAGGTGATCGAAAACTACCGGATCGAGCGGGTCGCGGGCTGAAGGACAGGCACATGAGCAGCTTCAGTTCCGCCGTCATCACCTTCCCCGGCTCCAATTGCGACCGCGACATGGCCGTGGCGATCGGGGATGTTTGTGGCGGCACGGTCCACCGCGTCTGGCACGGTGACGCGACCTTGCCCGATGGGCTGGACTTCATCGCCCTGCCCGGCGGCTTTTCCTATGGCGATTACCTGCGCTCCGGCGCCATGGCCGCGCGCAGCCCCGTCATGCGGGCGGTTATCGAGGCCGCGTCTCGCGGCGTCACCGTTCTGGGCGTGTGCAACGGCTTTCAGGTGCTCACCGAGGCGGGTCTGCTGCCCGGCGCGCTGATGCGCAATGCCGGCATCCGCTTTGTCTGCCGCGATGTCGCGCTCACCGTCGCCAACGCCCATTCGCGCTTCACCAGCCTCTATGCGGAAGGCCAGCGCATCACCATTCCCGTGGCCCATCACGATGGCAACTACTTCGCCGACGATGCCACGCTGGACAGGCTGGAGGGCGAAGGGCTTGTGGCCTTCCGCTATGCCGAGGACGTGAACGGCTCGTCGCGCGCCATCGCCGGTGTGCTGAACGCGGCGGGCAATGTGCTGGGCATGATGCCCCACCCGGAACGGATGGTCGAACCCGCCCATGGCGGCAGCGACGGCCGCGCCCTGTTCACCAGCGTGTTGCGGGGTCTGGTTTCGGCCTGAAATTGGGCGATACCGACCCGCCCGTGTCGCAAGCGGGCTCGAGCATTTTCTAATCAGGTGAAATCACCTGATGACTCGGAAACTGCTCTAGCCCGCCGCGCGCAGAATGTTGCGTCCGCTAATCCGGATCTCGTCGAGCACGGCCTGACCGGCGACCGGTCCGCCCAGCAGATAGCCCTGTACGCCGCCGCAATGCAGCTGGCGGGCCAGGGCCAATTCCGCCTCATCCTCCACACCCTCGACGATCACATCCATTTCGAGGGCACCGGCCATCGCCACCGCCGCCTGCATGATGCCGAGATTTTCGCGGTTACCCTCGCTGGCACCGCGCACCAAACCCTGATCGATCTTGACCGTGGTGAAACGCAGCTCGCGCAAATGGCACAGGGCCGACTGGCCGGTGCCGAAATCGTCGAGTGTGAGCTGGCAACCCAAAGCCAGCGCACCCTCCAGCACAGCCCGGGCCGTCACCGCGTCACGCGCGAAAATTGCCTCGGTCACCTCGATCGACAGGCGCTGCGGCGTGAAATTGCTGACAGACAGCGCCCGAACCACGCTTTCGAGAAAGCCGGGGTGGAGCAATTGCTCGGCCGAGACATTGACGGCCAGGGCGATATCCTCCGGCCATTGCGCCGCCGCCTCGCAAGCCGCGTGCAACACCCATTCGCCAATCGGCGCGCTCATCCGCGTTTCCTCGGCGATGGGAATGAAGCGATCGGGTCCGATCAGGCCGAGTTCGGGACTATACCAGCGCGCCATCGCCTCATACCCCATGACCGAGAGGTCCGCTGCCGAAACGATGGGCTGAAAATGCAGGGAGATTTCCTCGCGCGCCAAAGCGCCACGCAGAGAGGTCTCCAGACGGCGGCGCTCCTCGGCACGGGCACTCATGCCCGGCGTGTAGCGGCGATGCACCCCGCCACCCTCGTCCTTGGCGCGATACAGCGCAAGGTCGGCATGGCGCATCAGCGCCTCGAGGCCCTCGCCATCCTCCGGCGAGATCGCCGAGCCGATGCTGGCCCCCACCGTCAGACGGTGCCCCTCGACATCATAGGGCTCCGAGAGGCGGCCGATGACGGTATTGGCGATGCTCTCCACCCGGCCACTGTCGCCGGCGTCGAAGATGACGATGCCGAACTCGTCGCCGCCCAGCCGCGCACAGATGTCACGCTTGCCGACAAGCCCGGTCAGCCGTTCGGAAACCTGGGCGAGCAGCTGGTCACCGATCAGGTGCCCCAGCGAATCATTCACCGCCTTGAAACGGTCGAGATCGATCATCAGAAAGGCGCAGGAACCCTGCCGCAGCCGGGTCTGGCCCATCGCGTCGCGCAGGGCATCGATCAGCGCCATGCGGTTGGGCAGGCCGGTCAGCGTGTCATAGCGCGCCAGCCAGGCGATCCGTTCCGAACGTTCGCGCTCGGCGGTAACATCGGCGCCAACCCCGCGAAAACCCAGATAGGCCCCATCGGCATCATAGCGCGGGCAGCCGGACATCTCCCACCACCGCTCCTCGCCCCGGATCGACACGCTCACCACAAAGTTGGTAAAACTGTCACGGGTGGCCAGCTTTTCAGCCAAGGCGCGCAGCGATGAATGGGGCGTCTGCCCCGACACGCCGCCAGCCAGCAGGGCGATCAGGCGCTGGCCGGCAACCTCTTCGGCATCGAGATCCAGCGCATCGACAA
>CAIWFP010000110.1 GCA_903911985.1 uncultured Sphingomonadales bacterium | reverse complement strand
TTTATCACCACCGGCATGGGCGATGTCGCCGCGCTGGATGCCAAGAGCGGCAAGTTGCTGTGGAAGGTGCGCCCGGCCGGGCCGATGCGCGGCTCGCCCACCATCGCCTTCGGCAGCGTTTTTGTGATGACCCAGAATAACGAGATCCACGCGCTCAACGTGGCGGACGGCGCCGAGCTGTGGCAGGAATCGGCCTCGCTGGGCGAAGCGGGCGTGTTTGGCGTGGCGGCCCCGGCGGCGGGTCAGGGCACGGTAATCGCCGGTTTTTCCACCGGTGAGCTGATCGCCTATCGCTATGAGAATGGCCGTACCCTGTGGTCGGACGCCTTGTCGCGTACTTCGCTGTCCGCCAGCGTGGGCGTGCTCACCGATATCGATGCCGATCCGATCATCGACCATGGGCGGGTCTATGCCATGGGTATTGGCGGGCGCATGGCCGCCTATGAGCTGGTGACCGGGCAACGCATCTGGGAACTGAACCTCGGTGGCATTTCCACCCCCGCCGTCGCGGGCGACTGGATCTTCACCCTCACCGACGAGGCCAAGGTCCTGTGCATCGCCCGGGCCAGCGGCAAGGTGCGCTGGTCGGCCCAGCTGGACCGATTCCACAATGAGAAGAAGAAGTCCGGGCAGATCTACTGGAGTGGCCCGGTACTGGCCGGTGACCGTCTGTGGCTGGTGAACAGCGAGGGTGATGTCTATGCGGTGACCGCGATGGACGGAAACGCCAAGCGGTTCGCCAAGCTGGGCTCGAAGATCACGCTGGCGCCGGTGGTGGCCGGGCGCACGCTCTATGTGATCGACGACGCGGGCAAGATCACCGCTTTCCGCTGAGTGTGGGCCCGGTCGGGCCCCGGTCGCGGGGCCAGATCAGCCGGGACCAGATCAGCCGGAATTTTTCGTCAGGCCGTTATTTCGGCCGCGATCTGGAAGATTCTGAACCGGCGTTCGGTCATGCCCATCGCGGCGCGCTGCTCGCCCCATAGGGCCATGTGCGGTGCGGCCATGTGGGCGGCCAGATGCTCGCTGCTCTGCCACAGCTCGCTGACGCGAAACAGGCCGGGCTCAAGGACATCCTCGCCCATGTCGTAGAGCTGGCAGCCATCTTCGGCACGGGTGGCGGCAATCACGCCGGGGATGAGTGTACGGGCCCGCGCCTGCGCCGCTGGTGGCAGGCGGAAGCTGGCCAGCACGGCGATCATCAAAACGCCTCTTCGTAAACTCGGCCGAGATCGCCGCCCCATGCGCCGTGATAGAGGTCCAGCAGGCGCTGGGCCGGCACCTTGCCGCTGGCGACGATATCGTCGAGCGGGCCGAGATAGCCGGTTTCATCATCGCCCACCGCGTTCAGCCGCTTGCGGGCGCGCAGGCCGGAGCGGGCGATTGCCAGCACTTCGGGGGCGATGTCTTTCAGCGTGCCGCCATTTGGCAGGGGGGCATCGAGCGCCAGCTTCGGCACGGCATTGCGCAGCGCCTCGCGGCCTTCCATGTTCCAGTCCTTCACCAGATCCCATGCGGCATCCAGCGCGGTCTGATCATAGAGCAGGCCGACCCACAGGGCGGGTAGCGCGCAGATGCGGCTGGTGGGGCCACCATCGGCGCCGCGCATTTCGAGAAAGCTTTTCAGGCGCACCTCGGGAAAGGCGGTGGAGAGGTGGTCGACCCAGTCGCTCTCGGTCGGCAGTTCGCCGGGCAGGGCGGGCAGGCGGCCCCGCATGAAGTCGCGGAAGCTTTGCCCGGCGGCGTCGATATATTTGCCGTCGCGGAACACGAAATACATCGGCACATCAAGCATGTATTCGACATAGCGCTCGTAGCCGAAGCCATCGTCGAAAACGAACGGAAGCATCCCGGTGCGTGCCGGATCGGTGTCTGACCAGATGTGGCTGCGATAGGAAAGAAAGCCGTTGGGCTTGCCCTCGGTGAAAGGCGAATTGGCGAACAACGCCGTGGCCAGCGGCTGCAGCGCGAGGCTGACACGGAATTTTTGCACCATGTCCGCCTCGCTGGAATAGTCGAGGTTGGTCTGGATGGTGCAGGTGCGCAGCATCATGTCGAGGCCCATGGTGCCCACCCGTGGCATGTGGCGCAGCATGATGGCGTAACGGCCCTTGGGCATGATCGGCAGTTCGTCGCGCCGCTTGTCGGGCCACA